>CAMWMT010000026.1 GCA_947175375.1 uncultured Clostridiaceae bacterium
CTCCGAAGAAGATCATAACGCAGAATACGAAAGAGATCGTAATCGTTGTGGACAGATCCGGTTGTTCTTTGACAAGATACAAAGGGATCAGAATCAGGATACCAGAACAAATAATCGTCCCCCACTGACTGATGGACTCCCTGTGTTTTGTAAAAAATCTGGCAAAGAACAAGATCAAAAGAAGCTTCCCAAGTTCAGAAGGCTGAAACCGGAAACCGATATCCAGCCAGCGCTTCGCACCGTTTACCTCTGTTCCTGCAAACCTTACTGCCAGCAGAAGCGCCAGATTAAATGCATACACCAGCCAGTACATATTCATCATCAAACGATAATCCACAAGTGCAAATACCAGCATTGCGGCACTGCCAAGCGCCATCCCGATGACCTGCTGGCTCTGATATTCTGACTTGGCACTCCCGATGACCAGAATCCCAAGAATCGTGATCGCATAGACGAATACGACCAGACGCAGCCTGAAATCGCGCAGTTGATACTGTTTGAACATATCTCACCTGATTCCTATGATCTCGTTCTCATATCTTTAACCGGAATATTCGCGCAGAGCACCGGAACACTGCCGTGGCCACCCTCGGACTCCGTCTGCGTGATCTGAATATCCAGTCCTTCACTGTCTATCTCCATATATTTCGTGATCACCTTTATGATGTCATTTTTAATTGCTTCCATTATCTCCGGAGAGCAATTCGCACGGTCTGAGATCAGCAAAAGCTTCAGACGGTCTTTTGCAACCTCCCCTGAATTCTTCTTCCGAAAGAAATCCATGAACGCCATATTTTTGCTCCCTTCTATGTGAACAGCTTCTTCAGTTTTCCAAAAAATCCGCTTTTTACCTTCAGTTCCAGAAACGGAACCTCTTCTCCCATGACACGGCGACAAATATTCATATAAGCCTGTCCAGCCAGAGAAGAATCTCCTACACAGGGCTCGCCCTGATTGGTCGCGATTACGACACTTTCATCATCCGGAACCGCTCCGATCATATCGATGGCGAGAATCTCGACTACATCATCCATGGACATCATATTGCCGCTCTCCACCATATCCATACGAATCCGGTTCACGATCAGATCGGATCTTCTGATATCATTTGCCTCCAGAAGACCAATGATCCTGTCTGCATCACGAATCGCTGATACCTCCGGAGTCGTCACGATCAGCGCACGGTCAGCTGCTGCGATCGCATTCTTAAATCCCTGCTCGATACCTGCCGGACAGTCCAGAAGTATGTAATCAAATTCTCCTTTCAGTTCCTCGATCAGCTTGATCATCTGTTCCGGATTCACGGCTGTCTTATCCCTGGTCTGCGCAGACGGAAGAAGATACAGATTCGGATAACGCTTATCCTTAATCAGAGCCTGCTTGATCCTGCAGTTTCCTTCCACCACATCCACCAGATTATATACGATGCGGTTCTCCAGTCCCATGACCACGTCCAGATTCCGAAGTCCGATATCCGTGTCGATCAGAACCACCTTCTGGTCCATCTTCGCCAGTCCCGTACCCACATTGGCAGTCGTGGTCGTCTTGCCGACACCACCCTTTCCAGATGTTATTACAATTACTTCGCTCATATTGTTTCCTCCAACCTTTCCTGTCACCGGTAGTCTGAATCCGTGTGACTATATATCATCAAATCCGGATGTCATTAATGACTTCTTTCGTGATCGGCTCCCTGTAGATCTTACCATCTTCTGCGTAAGCAATCATGGGGCCAGTCGTGTCTCCCTTCATATGAACCGGTCCGTCATCCGAACGACCGAACGCATCTGCGATCCGTATCTGTGTAGGAGACATATTCAGGGCTGCCACAAATGCATCTGCATTTCCTGCAGCTCCCGCATGAATCGTCCCTTTCAGAGTCCCGAGCACCACCACATTCCCTTTGGAAACGATCGTCGCACCGGGATTCACATCTCCCAGTATGATGATACTCGTCTCCGACTCCAGAACCTGTCCCGAACGGAGTGTTCCTTTATAGAATCTACCCGTATTGAAATCTCTCTCGTCCTGCCTTCCCTCCACGACCTGCTTCATAAAAGATTCCTTCAGCTCGTCCTGTTCCAGCACACAGAGAATCTCCACGGAAGAGTTTTCCTGGATCACACGGATAACCTCAATCTGCTCCTCCCGGCTCAGCCTTCTCCCATCAAAGGCAAGCGCCATCCGGGCATCCCGAAAGAACTCGGAAGAAGCCCTGAACTTCTCTGCAATATCTGCAAGCAGTTCCCGAAAAGGAATATTCCTGTCCAGGAATAACGTAATGCCGTATTTATTGCTCTTAATCACAACTGTCTGCTGTTTCATGATATTCTCCTAATCATTAATCACCACTGTTGTTGCCTCCGAGGCGGTTCCTGTCAGCAGCTCGTCCTCATCCACAAGCTTAAAATAGTACCGGAAGATATCCGCTGCCATGGCAGCGGCATTTGCCGAAGTGTAACCATTGGCAATACGAATCGCCAGGGCAATCTCTGGCTCTTCATATGGCGCATATCCTACGAATAATGCGTGATTCGGATGACGCAGTGACTGCTGTGCCGTACCGGTCTTTCCCGCGATTGTCAGATCCAGATTCTTAAAGGCATCTGTATTCAGAGCGACCTGATGCATGCCTTCCTGGATCACATTCCAGGAACTGTCTGCAATGTCAATATTATTATATACTGACTGTGGATAATCTTCAATAGTGTTTCCCTCGGAATCTGTCAGTTTATCCAGCAGAGTCAGATCATAAACAGTTCCCCGGTCTGCCACGGCACTGATATATCTCGCAAGCTGTGACACACTGAACAGGTTAGTACCTTGTCCGATCGAGGAACGGATACCGTCCGAATCCGACAGCCGGGGCGAATTTTCCGGAACCTCAAGTCCTGACTTGTCCCCAAGGCCGAATTCCTCCGCATATTTCGCAAGCGTCTCCAGCGCGCGGTCTGAAGAATATCCAGTCGTACGACCTCCGCCCAGACGGAAGCCCACCTCATAAAAATAATAGTTGCAGGATACCCGAATCGCGTCTACCACATTAATATGTCCATGGCTTCCCCTGTACTGGTTATAGATCCAGCAGGTCGGAGAGCCATAGGCCTCTGTATAGACGCCTGTGGCATTCATAATCTCGGAGGGCGTTATGACACCTTCTTCCAGACCAGCTGTCGCTATGACCGGCTTCATGGTAGAACCAGGCGCTGTCTGCTCCTGTGTGGCACGGCTGTACAATGGCTTCGACTGGTCTTTGTTCAATGCAGCAAAATAAGCAGAATCCATCGTATTCGTCAGACGGTTGTTATCATATCCTGGATAGGTTACACAGGCAAGCACTTCCCCGGTATGTGGATTCGTGATGACACACCCCGCACTGCAGGGTTCCAGGGCGAGCTGTGCTGGAGTGATCTCCAGATTTCTGATCTTGTCCACCAGGAAACCATAGGCAGACCAGCTTCCGCTCTGAAGCCTTCCCACCGCCTCTTCATCATACTCCAAAACTCCCTGTTCATACAAGAGTAAACAAATCTCTTTTCCCGTCACGATATCACCAAGCAGGATATATTTATACAGCATATTATGGAAATCGACATCATTCTGAAGCTCTGTCGAAATATAATTCATCAAAACTGCATAAATCTCCTCCGCATTCAGATAGGGGCTGTCCACCTCCAAGCCAGACACATCCACCCAGTTCATGGATATGGCATATTCCAGATATTCCTTCAAGCTGATCACTTCATCGGTCGTCCAGGCAATATAAGTCGCATCATTTCGGTCAATGGCACTCTTCATGAGAATATTGCTATCACTCATAAGAATATCCGACACGATATAACTCATATAATTCTTCATATCGATGGAAAGGTTCTGATAGGCCGTCGGATTTTCCGATTGAAGTTCTGACATGATCTGTCCGATGGTCACTGAAAGTCGCTCCTCAAACCTCTGCTGGATGGACCGCTCCAGCTCCGTCGCATCCTCTGCCTGAAAATGAGAGGTGTCGATCACCCGGTTATTGATCAAGGCATAATAGACATCATAGATGGGGATCAGAATGCTGGCTGCCGAAGCATTGGGGGCGGCAACATATTCCTTCATATTCCGGATCTTGGACACAAGAATGCCTGCCAGCTGCTGTTCCAGAATATCCATTACCGCGATCTGCAGGTTCTTGTCGATCGTCAGATATACATCCTTTCCCGATTCCGGCTCCGTCTCATTTTCCACCTCCAGGACATTGCCCACACTGTTGACATAAATCGTACGATTTCCCTTGGTTCCCTGGAGTTCAGTCTCCATATACTGTTCGATGCCTGCTTTTCCTACGATATCATTCAGTTCATAGTTCTCATTTTCCTGAAGCAGGCTATCCAGCTCCTCCTGCGACGGTTTACCGATATAGCCGATCAGAGAAGCAAAATATTCTGCATCATAGTAGACCCGTAGGCTACTCTGGGCGATATCTACCCCCTGCAGGCTGTCCATATTCTCCATGATCTCCGCTACTGTCTCATCACACACATCTGATGCGATCGTTGTAGCAACATAACGTTTATATCCATTCAGGCTCATGGCATACCGGATCGTCACGATCTTCAGCTTCTCTTCCAAAGAGAGATCCTCCTCCGGGATCCCATAAGCTGCTCTCTGTTCCGGCGTGTAGGCATCCCAGGAGATATAATACTTTTTCTCCCCGCACAGATAATCCATAACCTGTTCCGCGGATGCCGCGGATTCCTTCGGTTCCAGCTCGTCGATCGTCCTGCGCCCGTAAATATCCGCCTTGAACCGTAAGAGTGCTGTCCCCTCCTGAGTGAATTCATATCTTCCATTCTCGCAAATGATCCCAAAATCACTAATAATGCTGTCTCCATGGGATTCTGCGATCTCAATCACCCGGGAGATGATCCGGTTCAGCGCTGCATGCTTTTCCCTGTTACTTTGATAGGTCCCGTTATCTTCGATTGTGATCGAATATGACAGAACATTGTCTGCCAGCAGTTCTCCGTTCCTGTCATAGATCTTGCCTCTCGTACTGGCGATATTGATCTCTTTTTTGATCTTCATCGTGAAGCTTTCTGCATAGTCCTCTCCATGGATGATCTGAAGCAGAAATACTCTACCCAGCAGGATGCCGAAGAAGAACAGGACGACCAGCATCAGCACAAAGATCCTTGACGTTATAAAACTTATAAAAGATTCTTTAAAATCATCAAACAATCCATCCACCTCTCAGGTCTGGCTCTCAAGCCTGCGGTTAATGCTGTAGATCAGCCTGTAAAAGATCAGAGTAACAACAATGGTATACAAAAGTTCAGGCAATATGATCCTTATCAGATAGTAAGGAAAAGCAAACCGGCTTCTCATCATAAACATGACCACATAATTTCCAAGTCCGTATACCAGTTCGCTGACCGATATCAGAAAGATCGGAAGCTTGATATCTTCTTCATAAAAAATGTGATTGAAATATCCGTTCGCGTAGCCTATGTACATATAGATCACCGCGTGCATCCCCAAAAGCCTTCCGTAGAATATGTCTTCCAGAAGCCCGCAGAGAAAGCCCACCCAGAGCCCTTCTTTTTTTCCTTTCATAAAGCCAAAGGAAGAGGTCACGATCACCATCAGATTCGGACTGATAGAACCAATGGACAAGGTCTTAAATACGGTACACTGAAGCAGAAATCCGATAATGATGATCAATATGGTCACGATCTTTCGCTTCATTCCATAAGCCCCTTTCCATCTTTCTCTGTCATTCTGCAGGCTCCTCTTCTGGTCCTGCAGCGTCCGAAGACTCTGTCTCATCCTGGTTCTCGTCTTCTGCACGGTCTTCCGAAGAATCTTCGGTATCTTCCATATCTTCCGGAGCTTCTTCTTCGGATGATTCCGCAGTATACTCTGCCACGTCCGCTTCCACATCCACCTGCTGTTTCAAATCTGTGATCACCAACACGGTACTGAGATGTTCAAAATCCACCGCTGGAGTCAGGCTTCCTGACTTTGTCAGGTTATTGTTGTCCATGGAAATCTCATTGACGTATCCGATCAGGATCCCCTTGTGAAATTTCGCACTTACATAAGAGGTCACTACCTTATCGCCCTGCTCCACCTCATCTTCCAGATCACGAAGCCCGTTAATCTGCATCGTTCCTTCTGTCATCATCTGCAGATCTCCGCGCACGTAACACAGATCCGAATTTTTCAGGACCATGGCACTTACATTGCTCATATCATCAATAATAGAACGGACCTGCGCCCAGTCTGGCCCTGTCTTAGTGACAATGCCCACCAGGCCGCCACCAGCAATAACATTCATGTCCACACGAATCCCATCATCAAAGCCTTTGTCAATGACAAACATATTGAACCAGTTCCCGGTATCCTTGCCAATCACATTTGCTGCGATCTTATCCAAGCTGGAATACTCATGATCCAGATCATACAGTTCCCGAAGTTCTTCCAGTTCATAGCGTTCCTGAAGCATGGAGTTATTTTCCAGAGTCAGCTCTGCGATCTGCTCCCGTAAAAGCGCATTTTCATCCTTGACTGCTGTCAGATCCTCCAGATTCTCCACCCTGCTGCGAATCCATCCTCCGGCGGAATTGATCCCTTTCTGGATCGGGATCAGCACATAGCCGGTGACTACATTCAAAGCTCCTCCGTCAAAATCTGTCAGAAAGGACAGCGACATGGTCCCCACGCAGAGAACCGTCAGGACAAACAGAATATACCTTCCGGGAATCGTAAAACGTTCTTTTCGTTTCATCTGTTACAGCTCCCGCCGCTATTCATATTTCTGCTCTTTGGTAACAAATGCCAGAGAACGGAACTCCCGTTCGTTCATGACTCTTGCCAGTCCTCTTGCAACACTCATCTCTGGTTCTTCATCCACACAGACCTTGATGCCTGATTTCTCTGAAAGAAGCTGATCCAGCTTACGGATTCTTGCAGAGCCTCCGGTCAGATAAATCCCGTTACGGATGATATCCACTCCCAGCTCTGGAGGAGTCCTCTCTAGAATCGTCTTTACTGCATCCATGATGATGCTAAGCTGTTCCCCAATCGCTTCATAGACAAAATCAGAAGTAATCTCCATCATCTGCGGAAGGCCGATGACCATATTCCGGCCGCAAATCTGCATGGAAACCGGTTCTGGTTCCACGGCATAAGCCAGTTCCTTCTTGATCGATTCCGCAGTCTTGCTTCCGATAAAGAAGTTATACTCCTTACGGATGGCGCTCTGTATGGCGTCATCAATGGAGCGTCCTCCATTCTGAATCAAACGGCTGATGACGATCCCTCCAAGGGACAACACAGAGATCTCCGTCGTCTCCGCTCCGATATCCACGAGCATGACTCCCTGCGCTTCTTTAACATTAATGCCAAGACCAAGTCCGGCTGCCACCGGCTTGTCAACCAGATAGACGCCCTTTGGCTTCATATTGGAGTCCTGAATCAGCGTCGTGAAGATACGCTCCTGCATCTCTGTTGGAAGGGCTACAAAATATTCGGCTCCTTTGAGCTGGCCTTTGATATTCTTTTCCAAAAGATTTCTCAAAAATGCCTGCATATTGCTGATGCTCGCCAGATTTCCATAAGACATGGGACTGGTCACCTGGATATTGGATGGAGCCTTTTCATACATGGCATATGCTTCATCTCCAAAGGCCAGAAGCCCCTTTTTGTCCTGTACAGCTACCATATTGTGCTGAATCAGATAAGCATCCGCATCTTTATGATAGATCTTCAGATGATAGGACCCAAAATCGCAGCCAAAATTATGATTATTCATGGTACATTTTCCCTCTTTCTCTCTTGATTACAGATAGTTCTTTTCCCGAAAACTCAGATAAGTGTGTTCTCCTATAATAATATGGTCCGCCAGATGAATTCCCAGCAGTTCACCTGCTTCTGCCACCCTTCTGGTCGCATTCAAGTCCTCTCTGCTCGGATGAACGTCCCCACTTGGATGATTGTGCAGAAGGACCAGCTGAACGGCCCTGGCAGACAACGCTTCCAGGAAGATTTCCCTTGGCGATATCATGGACGCATTTACCGTCCCTTTAAACATGTATTTTTCTCTTAACAGCCTACCTTTCTGATTCAGCATCAGAAGCAACAATACTTCCTGCTCCTGGTGTCGCAGATCTTCCATATAGTATTCTGCAACCGCACCCGGATTCTTAAAAAAGACACCTTTCCCTGCTTCTTCTCTTGCCATCCGTCTGGCAAGCTCCAGAACACATTTCAGCTGAACGGCCCGGATCTTCCCGATTCCCGGAACCGTGGACAGCTCTTCCAGACTCAACCTGCGAAGCCCGGTAAATCCTTTTCTCTCCGGCGAAAGCTCCAGGATCGCTCCTGCGAGTTCAAGTACATTCTGTCCCTTCGCCCCGGTCCTTAAAAGAACCGCCAGAAGCTCCCGGTCGCTTAACTGTTCCGCTCCATGGCGCATACATCTCTCATATGGCCGTTCATCCTTTGGCAGACGGTCAAAATTCTCATTCATACTATGATAACCTCCGTTTCACCTCTCCAGATACCCCGTCAGTTATCATCTTTAGTATCTTCTTTTTTCTCTTCTATATCCAGCGATAGATAAATATCGCAAGAATAATTCCCAGGATACTGGCGATCGTGATCCGGATCGTCAGCCCGAATGTCAGGACCAGCAGTCCCAGCGACAGCACAAGGGGCTCCTCCAGCCCGAAGGACTGTCCATAATTCAGCCAGTCCAGCCCCGGCACACCGGCTGCCAGCGTGCCGATGAATCCGCCAAGCACAACCCCTGCCAGTATGAGCAGGAGCAGGGTCCAGCCATTTTTTGAACCTCTCATAACATATACTTACCTCCGGTCTTTCAAACACTATCTGTTATCATACCATGGCGCATATTTTTTTGCAATTGCTTCTGCAATCTTTAATCCATCCATTGCGGCGGAAGTAATGCCGCCGGCATATCCGGCGCCTTCTCCGCAGGGATACAGGCCTGCGACTTCACTTTCTAGTGTCTCTCCCCTGAGAATCCGGACCGGAGAAGAGGTCCTGCTCTCCACTCCGGAAAGCACTACGTCTTTTCCGGCAAATCCGGGAATCAGTGATTCACAACCTTTGATCCCTTCTTCCAGCACTACTGAAAGCTCCTGGGGAAAGATTTCCCTTACATTGGATAAAATATACCTTCCTCTGATACATGGTTCGATATCTCCCAGCACCTGAGATGCGGTATTCTGACAGAAATCCTGAAAGGTCTGTACCGGAATCTTCCCGTCACCCAAACGATATGCCGCCCGTTCCAGACTTCTCTGGAACTCCACGCCGGCCAACACATCGGTTCCGGCATAATCTGTGGGTGTCACGGTCACGACCATGGCGCTGTTCGCATTCCGGCTGTCTCTTGCCTGATAACTCATTCCATTGACCGCTAGCGAACCCTGTTCGGAAGACGCATCGACTACGTAACCGCCGGGACACATACAGAAAGAATACACCCCTCTGCCGGACGCTGTCTTA
The DNA here is from genome assembly GCA_947175375.1 of uncultured Clostridiaceae bacterium. Taxonomy (GTDB): domain Bacteria; phylum Bacillota; class Clostridia; order Lachnospirales; family Lachnospiraceae; genus Hominiventricola. Next base: position 9,523 of record CAMWMT010000026.1, read on the forward strand.
CGAGTCACTTTATATGCAGCGGCAGGCAGGATACGTGGATACTCCCGGCCATACTGATTCTGATTGATCATCTCCTGTGGATGCTCGATCCGCACGCCGACCGCAAAAGCTTTTGCCTGCATGGGAACCTGACGCGACTGCAGCATGGCAAAGGTATCCCTTGCACTGTGTCCGATGGCGAGCACAACCTGTTCAGTCTCCAGAAAATGATTCTGTCCGCCAGCATCCTTCTGATTCTGTTCCTGATAAAACACACCTCTGACAGCGCCGTTTTCCAACTTCAGATCTGTCACATGACAGCCAAATCGGACTTCGCCTCCAAGTCTTCGGATCTCTTCTCTCATATGGCTTACGATGCCAATCAGCATATCGGTTCCCAGATGAGGCTTTTGCTCATACAAGATCTCTTCCGGCGCTCCGGCTTCCACAAAAAGCTCCAACACTTTCCGGTTCCGTCCTGCCGGGTCCTTCACCAGTGTATTCAGCTTTCCATCGGAAAAAGTGCCTGCGCCGCCTTCGCCAAACTGAACGTTAGACTGAGGATCAAGGATACCCAGTTTCCAGAAATTCTCCACGGTCCGGGCACGCTTCTCTGCGCACTGTCCCCGTTCCAGAAGAATTGGCGCGTAACCTGAACGGGCCAGCATCAGGCCGCAGAACAGCCCTGCCGGACCTGTCCCGATGATGACCGGGCGGTGGGAGAGCTTCTCCGCTCCCGGATGTGGGAACTGGTAATGGATACGGACCGCTTTGGATACTTGGGGCAGGCTCTTCTTTAGGGCTGCCTGTTCTTTTTTGACTTCGACATCGATCACATACACATATTCCAGCCGGTTCCTTCTGGCATCCAGTGATTTTTTAATGATCTCAAAGCGAAGCAGCTCGCCTGGGCGGATACGCAGAGTCTTTATGACCTTGTCCTTTAAATCCTGCTCTGTATGCTGCACAGGAAGCTTCAGTTGCTGGATCCTTAGCATAAATCTCCTCTTTCACTATGGTGCAACATTCTGTTTCTTTTGAATTATATCATATTCCAGCGGTGGATTGGTAAATTTTTCATAAAAATTTTCTGGTTGCATGGTTTTCTGGTCGCGAAAGGGGATGTGAATTGGCAGGGGTACAATATGGGGGAAACGGACGCATCTGCGGGAGCGGGACTCCCCCTGCAGACCCGGGGCAACGCTCCGTCGAACTAACTGCGACTGCGACTAAGGCGCTCCGGAGAGCCGTCGCGCCAAGTCTCCGTACGCAGTGGATTTCGCCGGAGCTAAAAGCGCCCCTCAAAGGGCCTGCAGGGGGAGTCCCGCTCCCGCAGATGCTGATTTCGGCATCATATTTGTATATCTGGTTGATTCGCAGTTATTATATAAACGGCACTAAATGCTTGCCCACATAAAACGTCAAACCATGTGCCATTTATCATATTTTCAGAAGATTTTTAATACCAGTTATTATAGAATGAAAAGGGGGTATCGGAAAATGCAGCCCCTGCTTATCATACAGCAGGGGCGCCCTTCCCGACACCCCCAAACCCTTATATCATCTAATCCACTTTTTCAAACAGATCTCTTAATTCCATCGTAATATGTGGAAATGCCCTCAGGCAGATCACTGTTTCTGCATTATAGTGCTCATCTTCTTCATCATCTTCCAAGATATAATTCTGTTCCAGGATATATCTTCCATCCTGCAGATAATAAATCTCAACTGATCTTCCCTGTGGTGAGACAATCCAGTATTCTTCCACACCCGCCTGTTCATAAATGTCTTTTTTTTCTGTTTTATCTCTCTTGGCAGTAGACGGACTTAAAGTTTCTGCTATAAATTTGGGAACACCACTGTAAAATCCACCCTTTAATTTCTTTCTGTCACATATAATCATAATATCCGGACATACATAATCATCGTTTTTTTCCGGATGATATTTGAAATCCAGATTCTCCATAAATACAAGACACAGACTGTCTTTTAATCCGTTACTGATAATTCTGTGAAGATTACTGTCAATAATCCCATGCCGGTATCCGGGTGCAGGTGACATATCATAGATTACACCATTTATCTTTTCATCTCTCCAATGTTCGCTTGCAGCCAATGCCATAAGATCACATCCCTTCTGTTTATACTCGTGAGCACATTCATCTGTCATTTTTCATGACATATAACGGTGTACCCACTCGTTATACATTTCATTGCTTGCAAATCTTTTCGTTCATGAGTATAAATTATAACACGACTTCTCAGATTGCGGAAGTCCTGTTTCAAAGTCTTACTGTTTCATACCTGCCTCCCGGATAAACGGATTCCGATAAAGCGAATACAGAAGCTGTGCCGTCATCACGCACCAGATCGCAGGCTCACAGAAGATGACTGCCATATACTGAAACTGCGGAATAAAGATCAGGACAAACAGGATCTTACCGACCAGTTCAATCATGCTGGAGATCAGCGGCAGCAGTTTCTCTCCGATTCCCTGCAGCGCGCATCTGCTCTGTATCAATACACCCAGGACGGCGTAAAATGGTCCGACTACCATCAGATACAAAACTCCGTTATCGAGCACTTCTGGTGCACTGGAACCGGATATCAGTTTCATCAGTGTTGAAGCGGTAAACATCAGAAGCACTGTGATTACGCCTGCTGCCACCACATCAAAGGTATAACTGTACTTCAGAGCCCTGCGGATTCTCTTTCCCTGATTCGCCCCTTTGTTCTGGGAGACAAAAGTGGATACGGACATGGACATGGCAATGAACGGCATGTTAAAGAACATATACAGTTTTCTCGCTGCTGTATGACCCGCAATGACCAGCGTGCCCAGTCCGTTGATGCCGTACTGCAGAATCACAGAGCCTGCAGAAACGATGCTGCTCATAAAACCCATGGACATTCCCTGTCCGAGCATCTCCGTGTACAGGGCTCGGTCAAACTGAAAATGTTCTCTTTCAGGTATGAGCAGCGGCACTTTCTTCCATATGTAGATCACACAGAGAATAACAGATAATCCCTGGGAGATAACAGTCGCGACCGCAGCGCCTCTGATCCCCATATGAAACTGCGTAATCAGAAGGATATCAAGAACAATATTCGCAAGCGACGAGACTACCAGAAATACCAGCGGCATCACGCTGTTCCCGATCGCACGCATCAGTCCGGCGCACAGATTATAGGCAAACATGACCAGGATAAACCAGGTAATCACCGAGATATAACTGTACGCTTCCGCAATAATCTCTTCCGGTGTGTTCAGGATCACAAGAAGCGGCCGCAGGATCAGGATTCCCACCGCTGTAAGTATTGCTGAAGAAATAACTCCTATCACGATGGAACATGCCACGGATCTTTTCAAAAGATTTTCATCTCCCGCTCCAAAACTCCTCGCGGTCACAATAGATAATCCGTTTCCAATACCAAGCGCGAAGCCTACCAGAAATTCGTAGATCGCCGCACAGGAACCGATCGCAGCCAGTGACAGGTCTCCCAGGTAATTTCCCACGATCATAGTATCCACAGTGTTATAGAGCTGTTGAAAAATATTCGATACAAATATCGGTATGGCGAAAATAACCATCGCCCGGAAAATAGGTCCCTCTAAAAAGTTCACTTCAAACTGAAAAAATGTTCTTGTTTTCTGCATCTTTTTCTCCCTTCAGCTGTTTTTCCGCCCTCTCCGTTTCTGCCGCGTGTACCCCTGCCAGAAAGCCGCTGCTCCAGGCCCACTGCAGGTTATAGCCACCGCAGGCTCCGTCCACATCCAGAAGCTCTCCGGCAAAATACAGCCCCGGAACGATTGCGGACTCCATGGAGATGCCCTTCAGTTCCGTCAGCGGTACTCCCCCGGTGCATACCTGCGCCTGCTCATAACCACGGCAGCCAAATATATGGAAACGGAGTTTTTTTATCTGTTCTGCGAGTCTCCTGCAATCGGCTAATGTCCACTCCCGCCGTCTTTTTTTCAGAGAGATTCCTGCGCGCCCTAGCAGGACCTGCGATAATTTCTCCGGAAACATGCCGAGCAAAACATCTGTTCCTGTTCTTGTGTCTGCATATTCGTTTCTTTTTTTATTTTCTAACAGCTTCTCCAGCTCCTGTATGGTATATGAAGGGCAGAGATCCAGATCGATCTCGCATGTGCTGTCCGCTTTCAATGCCCTGGACACATATCGGCTTACCTGAAAGATGGGGATTCCGGAAAGTCCGTAAGATGCAAACTGCACTTCACCTTCTTCCACTATGCAAACCTCTTTGTCGATCAGGAGTGTCACCTTTGCGTCCATACGAACTCCGGCAAGGGTTCCGCGGTCATTTTCACGCACATACACTCCCGTCAGTGCCGGAAGCGGCGGGATAATCTGATGCCCCAGTTCTCTGGCAAAACGGTATCCGTCCCCGGTAGATCCTGTCTTTGGCGCTGCTTCGGATCCCCAGGCTAAAATGCCTGCCTCCCCTTCATAAGGCCATCCCT
>CAMWMT010000027.1 GCA_947175375.1 uncultured Clostridiaceae bacterium
AGTTCAAAGTTCTCAGAAAACCGATGCTTTCTGGCAATCTCTCTCTCCGGCGGAACAAAACTCAGATCCTCATCCAGACACTCTTCCAGAACCTGTGCCAGCAGTTCTTCTCCTTCAGAAAGTTTCTCATGCTTTTGCAAATCGATCAGCCTCCTTCTGAATCATCTTCTGCAGTTTCTTCCTTGCCCGGAAGTAACGTACATTCACATTTTTGGCAGAAATCCCGAGAATATCCCCGATCTGGGCATCTCCCATCTGATATATGTATTTGTATTCAAATACCACACGGTAGCTGTCATCCAGTTCCAGAATACAGGATATGAGGTGGTGATAGTTTTCTCTTGTCAGATACTGCTCCAACATATCCCCTTCGTTCTGTGTCTCTGGCAGATATTCCTTCAATTCTTCCTCCGGCTTTGACCTTCTCAGGATATCCACGGCCTTGCTCCTGACAATGGTTGCCAGAAATTTCTTCGTGCGTGGACTGTATACATCTTCGATCTGATCCAGGTGCCTGGTCAGCGCCAGAAATGCCTCCTGTACCGCATCCTCCGCAAGATGTGCATCCTGCAGTTTCTGGTCAGCCACATACCACATAAAATGCCGGTACTGCTCATAAACTTCTGTGAATTTTTCCTGTTCCTCCGGACTGTCCAGAAGCGCCAGAAACAGAAACATAGTTTATCCTCCTGGTAAATGCATTTACATCTATCTAAACGCAGTTTTTTTCTATTTTACTACAACCCTGAGAGAAAATCTTCTTAATTCTTCTTAAAAGTTTCTAAATGAATCAAAAAGACGCCCACTTATGATGTGAACGCCTGAATATTATCAATATACTCCAAAAAACAAATCAGACAGATTATGCTCATCCAGATAAAAGATATGATCCGTCCTTACATTAAGTATCCGATATCCGTTCAGCGGACTGCTCGGATTCTTTTCCAATTCACATTCAAAATAATAGCCATCATCAAAGTATCCATAATGAGCGGTGAACACGCCCTTGAGAATGATCCTGCCATCTTTTTGATCCGCACTTATGACATGGCACTCCGGCAAGTCTCCCTATCCGTTCAACCAGTCAATCTCAAGGATCAGAGTATCATCCCCGTTGTCCCAGAGCCATTGATCCTTCGGCAAATCGCCCATTGTGTAAAGATCAAATGCTTCCTCACTCCAGAGTTGAAAATCTTTTTCACTTACCCGATAACGAACCAGATTGTCTTCTTCCGAAATAATCTCCGCCGATAGCAGGCATTCCTCTACGATCATAGCATCCCAGTACATCAAACCTGTCAGCACACTGCTTAAAGTGCTTTCATTCACATAGGACTGAAGGCATCCTTTTGCCTCCCCGTTACGTCCAGACTTTTCGCATTCTCCAAAGAGATATCGGCCAAGAGACATATTATATTCTTCTGCTATTCGGATCACTTCCATCTCCTCCGGTATTTCCCTGGCTTCCTCCGGCTTCTCATCTGCCTTCACGGTTTCTTCATCTATGGAGCTCCTTTTTTCCTGAATACTCTATTTCAGACGTGCGCATTTATCATTCCGTTCATGAACCAGAGCAAGAACCTGCTGCTGTCTTCTGAGGATCTCGCTTTCCGACGTTCCTGGTTTTTCCGCAAGCTCCAGAACCTCATCTGTGATCGTACGGATTTTTTCCTCCAGGTCCGCCAAAAGTTCAGAACTCACAGGATCCGAATACTGTATTTCCTCTTTGATTTTTTTCGCCAACGCCGCGCATTCGCTCCGTCCCGAAAGCGCTGTCCGAATCTTCTCCCATTGGGACACGCTTTCGTCACGTTTCCAGCGTTTCTGAAAGATATATTGCTCCTGAGCTGTATTTTCCGACCTTGCCCGAATCAGCAGAAGCTGAACGAGTATGGAGACCGCAAAGGCCACAACGTGAACAGCCAGATATTTATTACAGCTGTAATGTACCAGTACCGGTAGTTTCCAGGTGATATAAAGAACTGCCAAAAATTCAGCCGCCACCGGAATAAACAGCGCCCGATCCATCGGACTACTGTTATGCACCGGACGTCGTTCAAGATAGCAAATCAGGGCGTAGGAATTTCCGATACACAGCAAGACGCTGATCAACAGACACCAGAACTGGAAATCCTTTGGCATCCATGCGATAATCATAACAAATGAAAAGAGAAGGGCCAGAATCCCATGTATGATTCCCATAAATGTTGTATTTTTCATCATCTCTCACCTCCGTTTTCACTGGCCAGGAGCTGCCTTCCGCACTGTCCGCAGAATCTTGCTCCGGCTACCAGTCTGGCTCCGCAGTTCGGACATACCTCCTCCAGCGCTTTCCCACACTGGAAGCAGAACCTTGCCTCAGCCGGAAGTGACGTTCCGCATTGCGGACATGTCTTTCCTGCCGGGGTCTGCGTAGGATGTACTACATTTCCCATAGCGCTGCCCATAGCTCCGCCAATCATACTGCCCACATTGACGCCCATACCCATACCCATGGACGCGCCGAGGATGCCTGAGCCCGCGCCTTCATTCTGCGCCGCCCGGTCAAGAACGTCGAACGTCCTCTTCTCCTGATAGCTGTAGCCTAGAATGTCCATCTCTGCTCTTGTCCCCTGCGCCAGAAGTTCCCTCTCTTTTGCTGCCGCCAGCGCAGCACGGATCTTCATATATCCCGGATCGTCGCTCGGCACGGATATGGAATTTACAAAGAAACTCACGATCTCCATTCCGTACTCTTCATACATCGGAATCATCTGCGCCCGGATCGTATCCGAGATTTCATTCAGATGACCATGAATCTCCAGAAAACTGATGCGCATAGCTGTCATCCGATCCGCAATCAGATTCTTGGCTCGGGTGATCAGCATTCCCTTGAAAAGTTCCGCTATCTTTTCTTTTCTCATATCATTGGTTGTTCCCACCAGTTTCAGCAGAAGCTGCCTGCTGTTTACTACATGCAGTCCAAACTGTCCGTTTGCCCGTACCGGCAGGATGATATGGTAGATTGGATCCTGGATCGGCATTGGCTGGGAAGTCCCCCATAATACGTCCAGAATATCTACTTTATTAATGAAATAGACCTCACAGTGAAATGGAGTCTCTCCGTTTGTTGGTATGCTGATGATCCGGCGGAGCAACGGAATGTTCTCCGTTGTCAATGTATGACGTCCCGCCCGAAACAGGTCAAGTGCCTGTCCATCTTTAAAAAGGATTGCTTCCTGGGACTCATGCACGATCAGCTGTGTCTTCGTATTAAAATCTTCTGCCGGATGTTTCCAGACCAGTACATCATTCGGTCCTTCGTATTTTATGATTTTCGCAATATCAAGTCCAAATGCCATTTGTTTTCTCCTTATTACCTACTTAATTTTTACAGGGATTGTATCCTGTCCGCTTCTTCATAGTGCCCATTTTCCATGAGCCATCGTATATAATCGCTCCGGCTTTTGGCATCTGCCGGAATCGGCGCTTTTCCTGCATAGATTCTAACATACTCCCGATCCTCTTCGCCGGCTTCCTCTTCCATCTGTCTCTCCCTGGCAGCTTTTTCTCTGTATGTAGAGACTGTCTTTTGGGCTGTATCTTTGAGATTTCTGGAAGCGCGCAAGATTCTCGGAACCAGAATGACAATCAGCACAATAGAGACGACTAGTGATATCGAACCCCTCATAAAAAGCATGGGAATCAATATCAGCAAAAATACTAAGATTATAGTACAGATCAAACGTAACATTCTCTTCTTCTTCCTTACTCTATAGCACATGCCGGCTCATTCTCAGAAGTCTGCTCATTTATCCGATCATTTAAAAGCTTTATGGACTTTCCACTCGAAATGTCTTCCCATTTAATTCCACTCATATCTATAAAACACTCATAACCTGGTACATAACCATAAATTTCCCCGTCTGAATTCAGCGCCAACACACAATAGTTTCCTTCATACACTTTCACTTCTACCAGATCTTTCCAATCCACATTGCACTTGAGCATATCTGTGCGCACGTGCTTCTCCCGATCCCAATCGTAATCCACATCACCCCCTGTCACCGCCAGACGTCCATCATCGGTAATACAGTAAATAAGCTCGCGTATAGGATGATATGCCATCTGTCCAGGTAAAAATTTCCCGCTGTTTGCAAATTTTCGAAGATTTGCCAAATACACTACAGTGTAAAAATCACCAGAACTTCTATCATCTACGCATCTATATACAAATTCCCCATCGGAAGTAATTCCTACCGTTATGCCATAATAGTTCACCGGAAGCTCCACCGACAAATCCAGCTGTTCCCACTCTTCTTCACTTTTGGCATATTTCAGTTCTCTGTCCATCATTTCCCTGCCCAACGCATGGTCATGATACCCATACAGGAGTTCATCTATATCAAAAAACGTTAGATAAGAGCCAAAAACATTATAATGGATATAATCATTATATATTGTACCTATGATGTAATCTATCAGCTCATCTTTGTCTTCTCTGTGATCCAGAAAGTTTTTAGCCCCTATATAATCTTCTCTTGCCAGCATCATAGGAACAGTCAGCCGCATCCGCACCCTGTTCAGAAGCAGCAAAAGAACAACTACAAGCATCCCTCTTCTCACATATTTCCAGAACTTTTTCCTTATCGCCTTGCGTTCCGTTGCTCTCTGCTTTTTCTCAGCTTCCTGGCGTTCCCTCTCTTCCTGCCATTCCCGCTGTCTGCGTTCTCTCTCTTCCTGCTCCTCCCGTTCCCTGCGTTCTCTTTCTTCCTCTGCCTTCTGTCTAAGTTCCGCTGTCCGAGCCTCAATGCCTTCTGCATACCTCTGATACCGCTCAAGGAGCTCTCCTTTGGCAAAGCGAACTGCCATCTGATAATTCTGCCGCTGCGCAATGGGCACCATCAATTCGTTCAGATCGCTTTCCTGCCTGCAGCCCAGCTCTAAAAGCAGCTTTCCAAAGTACGCCTCCGCATCTTCCGGATCATTATCCAGAACCCGCTCAAAATATACCGCCGCATTTTTGAAATCACCACTCTCCAAAAAGAGATACGCCCGTTTCTTCAGACCAGTAGTGTCCATTGATGATTCCACAACCCGTTCTTTCACTGATTCCGTCCTGCGGACCAGCTTTGCCAGTCCGTCCAGAAGATCCTGCTCAAATCCGATCTTGCCCATGTCAAGCGCCTGCAGGCTGATAAATTCCTCAGGCAGATCATAGGGCGACATATCCCGGTATAGCGGGATCAACGTACATTCTTCTCCTGCCTCCATCCGCTCCCGGAACCTTGTCCATTCATTCCGGACCCAGACGCCCTGGAACTCCTCCGGCTTCGTTCCGACTACCAGCATGACCTTTGCGCTGAACAGAGCAGAGAAAATGATCGGCTCATATTCACTACCCAGCTTCTTCTCCAGTGTTTTACGTGCAAAAAACACCTTATATCCGCGTTTTTCCAGACGCTGATAGATCTGCTGCGCCAGCACGCTGGTATGGGTACGTCCGCCCATACCGTCTCCTTCTTTGTAGCAGATGAAGATATCGTATTTTTCCTGTTTGGCTGAAAGCTGCTGGATCCTTCTCAGGATATCATCAATCCGTGATGCTTCTTCCTGATAGAGCTGCGCGGTATCCGCGTCTGCGTCCGCTACCGCCTTTTTAAAATCCGCATCCTGCGACATCAGCGTATACCTTGTCCGATGGCAGGTCGGAACCTTCTTCCCCGTATGCGGGTCATCCACATATTCAATCCCATATTTACAAAGTGCGATCCCATAATGCGCCTCCGCATCATGGGGATCTCCATTTAAAATGTCCTCATATACACCAATCGCTCTGTCAAATTCATTCTGCCTGCGCAGATGATTGGCCCGGTTATAAAGCCCGAACCTATCCGCATAAGACACTGCATTGGCAGAACCGCAGTATTTGCAATAGACAATCTTCTGTCCTTCTTCCACATCCAGCGACGCGCCGCACTGCCTGCATTCCAACACTGTCTGCATAGCACCCCTCCTCATTTGTATCCTCCCATTTCCCGGGAGCTGTACGGCTACATTATAACACCCCCCCCGATTAATTTGCAACACGTTTTCAATATGATTCTCTAAGATGATTCTCTAAGAAGGATTACGGACTTGGAGATTAACACATGCTGGTAAAGGAATGATCTAACGCAAGTTTACCGCTTATCTAAAAAACCATCAGCATCCGCGATACGGCTGTACGAAAAGCGAAAAAATACAAAACACACGCCTACATATCATTTTATTGCAAGCGTGTGTTTTTGTGCTTAAATTGGATTGTTAATTTTCAGAGCCTCACCGACCATCCGGAATTCATCTTCATAGATACAGTTTTTCAGTGAACCGTCCTGTATCATTTTCAGGCATTTGTTATAGTCCATCCATATGACTTCTTCTACTTCGGATTCCTGCAATCGCAGTTCTTGAAGCTCTACCGACTTCCGGTACAGGTAGACGTGGCTCCATTCATAATCTTTAAATGCCCTTCCATAAAATACATCCTCTGTCCAGCCTTTGTGGATGCCGATCTCTTCCAAATCCTCCGAACACGCTGTAATACCCAGTTCCTCCTCCAGCTCCCTTAATGCCGACTCCAGAATATCCTCCCCTGCTGCCACATGCCCTGCTGCGGAGATATCATAACAGCCCGGATAGGAATCTTTATGTATGCTCCGTTTCTGCAGCAGTACATCATAATCACCGCATTCCTTCTCTCTTACAATCCAGATATGAACGGTAGGATGCAGGCTTCCCTCACAATGAGTCACTCCCCGTTCCCGAACGATCCCGCTCTTACTGCCATCTTCATTCAGGATATCAAAAAGCTCCATGGGCTTTCCATTCAGGCTGGCGCTCACCAGTCCGCTGTGCCCGTCATATACCAGCTTCAGGGAAAAGAACGGAAGCTTCTCATCCAGCAGGCGAAAGAATATCTTATCACCTTCCCATATATTGAGATCCCAGACCTTTTCTTTTGGCACCCATTCCAATTCCCCTTCATCACACGGAATCTCTTCTCCGGTAAACTGGTCCGCCATAAACAGTGACATATATTCAGTCACACCGTCTCCTGACAGAAATGTGACCAGTCCCCGGTACTGATAAGAGGTAAGCGTATAACCGGTCTCCTCTTTCACTTCCCGAAGTACACATTCTTCCGGACTCTCGCCTTCTTCAAAATGCCCTCCTACACCGATCCACTTATCTTTATTGACATCCTGTTTTTTGACCGTCCTGTGGAGCATCAGGTAACTGCCTTCTTTTTCCATATAGCATAACGTACTCATATTTTTCATGAATCCTGCTCCTTTCAGCAATTCCCCACGTACACATAGGGCAGATATCTCTCGGCTGTCTCTTTCATCTCATAGATTCGCCTCACATCCGTTGCCTCCCGGTCCGTCATATGGTATCGGGGAAAGAACCGGGTGATATGGAGTGGGATCTCCCTGTTCACAGATGCAATCCACTCTGCTTCTTCTGCCATCTCTGAAAGCCCATCATTTTCACCCGGTACGACCAGCGTCGTCAGTTCCACATGGCAGCCTTCTGCTGCCCGGGCGATAAATGCCTTTACCGTTTCCAGATCTCCTCCGAGCTTCCGGTAATACTCCTTCCGGATGCCTTTCAGGTCAATGTTCATGGCATCTATATAGGGAAGCAGTTCCTCAAGTACGGAAAGAGACGCGCTCCCGTTCGTGACCATTACATTCTTCATTCCATATGCATGTACCAGCTTTGCCGCATCCCGTACATATTCCCAGCCAACCAACGGCTCATTGTAGGTAAATGCGACTCCAATATTTCCGACCATCCGGTATTTCTGTGCTCTCTCTGTCAGCTCTTGCGGGGACATATAACGGGACACTGCCCTGTCCCCGTCTGTCATGGAGATCTCATAATTCTGACAGAAAGGACACCGCAGATTGCATCCATAGCTCCCTACGGACAGAATCAGGCTTCCCGGATAAAACATGTTCAAAGGCTTTTTTTCAATGGGGTCCAGATTCAGAGACGTCACCTGTCCATAGTTCTCACATACGATCTTCCCATCTTCATTTTTCCTTGCCTTGCAGATTCCCCGCTGCCCCGGCTTCAGGCTGCAGTGATGCATACATACCTGACAGACTGTCTCCATCCGTCCACCTCTTCTCTCTTTGCTGTTATCTTAAAAATGCCGGACTACCTCAAACCGCTCCAGTTCCACTTCTTCTGACTCTCCAATACCTGCCTTCTGCCTTGCAATGGCAATCTGCTGCTCCACGGTGTCCACTCCCTCCAGATTTGGAAGAAGCAGTCCTCTCCGGTATCCGTTCGTCACAATCACCCCATAGCGCTTTACATCCAGTTCTTTGGAGGAATCGATCTTCTCCGCATCGCTCAGCACATCTACGCTAATGGATAACTGTTCCAGTTCTTCCGGGCCTACCGGTGAGAACCTGGGGTCTCTGGAGCATGCACTGACTGCATTTTGTATGATCTCCTCTGCAATGGAAGGCTGCACTGCCTGTATGGTTCCGATACATCCTCTGAGTCGGCCGTCTTTTTTTAGGGAAACAAAAACCCCTGCCCGATACCCGGACATTTCCTCCGGGAGATCCTCCGGCTGGCGGATCACCTCCCCAGTCCTCACATACCGCTCTATGGTCTTCCGAGCCAGACGCACAAAGGCGTCCTCCTGTTCCCTCTGTCTGCGAATCCGCGCAAGCAGACGCTCCTGATACTGTTCCAGAAATCTCCTCTCGGTATCCGGACCGCATACTTCATATGCGCAGATGCCGTATCCCACTCCGAATGGTCCTTCGTAAGACAGACGTTCACTTCTTACTTTCTGTCCATCCAGCGCCCCTGCCATAATAGTAAAGGAACGATGGCCGCATTCTCCCGCCTTCTCACAAAAATCCTCCGGAAATTCCAGAAGCTCCCCAAAGGCGGCTCTTCCCATAACATCCATAATGCGACTGTCATACTCCGGTCCCTCTTTCTGATATCCATAAGGACCGTCCTCTCTCAGCCGGTGTGACAAATCTCCGCTACCGATCAACACTGTCCTGCGTTCCAGCACGTCCGCAACGCTTTGAATATACTGTCCTAGCCGATAATGTTCTGTAAGTGGCAGTCCGGATAATCCGATCCTGACCAGACGGTATCTCGTCCAGTACCGGTTCACAAAATACAGCGGCACCATCGTTCCATGATCCAGCCGCTTGTCCTTCTCCCCGAGGGTTCCTGCGCTCAGCTTTTCTCCGACTGCATACTGGCACAGCAGGCTCACAAATTCCGTGTCATAGTCAGCCTCAATCTTCACCTGCCCTGCCCGGAACTGTCCGAAATCTCCTGACGCACCTGCTCCCGGCGAGATATGGAAATAATCCGCATACATGGTCTGATGCGGCGATATCAGGACGATCGTGTCCGGCCTCAGACTGCCGATCCTCCGAGCCACCTCTTCATATGCATGGATCGTATCCTGAATCTTTCTCTCTTCTCCTCTTCCGATCTCCGGCACGATCAACGGCGGATGCGGAACCATGTATGCTGATATTATTCCCATAAATGACCTCTCCTCTGTCTATCTTATTTTCCAAAAATCTCCGCGGCCTTCTTCATATTCTCCATCACTGGCACTTCAAACGGACATCTCTGCTCACAGGAACCGCACTCCACACAGACTCGCGCGGTATGCTCCAGTAGCGCATAATGCTCTCTTACGGTCTCCGGCACTTCACCCTGTGCCACTGCCAGATTCAGGAATTTCGTAACAGATGCCACATCGATTCCTTTGGGGCATGGCGCGCAATGACCACAATACATGCAATGCCCTTTCCAACTGATCTTCGGAAGCGCGGCAAATGCAGCTGCATAATCCCGCTCTTCTTCTGATGCATCTTCGTAGGAAATACTGGTTCTTAAATCCTCTAGCGTTCTGGCTCCAGACATGACCGAGGCCACTGCCGGACGGGTCAGGGCATAGTGCAGACACTGATATGCGGTCAGCGCTTTTCCCGCCGGTGACAGCTCTTCGCTCAGAAGGTCACCGCCTCCAAATGCTTTCATGACCGTGATGCCTACGCCCTTTCTCTGACAGGCCTCATAGAGTGCCTGACGCTCCGGATCCATATTGACAAGAGGTTTTTCATAATTCTTCTCCGCCCAGAGCTCTTCCACATCCTCACTTGCAGGCTGCAGGTCATAGCAGGGATTCACACTGAACATCAGCACATCTACAAGACCGCTGTCCACTGCCGCAAGCGCTGCCTGAGGATTGTGGCTGGACATGCCGATACAGCCGATCGTTCCAGCTTCCTTAAGTTCCAGCGCATATTTCATCACGTCCCCATGAAGAACCGTTTCCCAGTCTGCCATAGAATCCACATAATGGATCATGCCGATCTCCACGTGATCGGTCTGAAGTCGCCAAAGCTGGTCTTCAAATCCTTCCTTCACTTCCGAAAGCTTCCTCGTCCTCTTATACTGCCCGTCCTTCCAGATCGTACATAGATGTGCCTGCAACACAAACTTCTCCCGGCGTCCCTGGAGCGCCTTTCCAAGGTTGGAACGCATATCCGGATTGGGCGCATAGAGGTCTATACAGTTCACCCCTGCTTTCTCCATCTCATCCACGAATTCCCGAACCTGCTCATATGATTTCTCCACAAAGCCCTCACAGCCCATGCCAATCTCACTGACTTTAAGCCCTGTCCTGCCAAGTTCCCGATATCTCATCTGTTCTCCTCCTTAACCTCTCATTTCTGATATCTGTCATTATACCAGCTGAAGTCAGCTCCAGGTCAAGAGCCCTTTACATGTTCTCTACCTTACAAAACTGTCCACATGGCAATCGATGAATCGCCCGCATCATATCAGCTCTTCATAATTTTGATACAGGCGTTCCGATAAAAGGCCGCCCATCTCCAGGACTCTTCTGTACTTCAGTATCTCATCCGCCGCCGTCAAAACCGCATGCTCCATACGCTCCTTCAGAAAACGGTTACTTTCGGCACAGACCGGATGCACCCTGCCATCCATAATCAGACCACCGATATTCTTATCCTGCCCTGCCACTCTGGAAATGCTTTTTAATGCTAGTCTTTTGGCGGAGCCACGGCACACAAACAATGCAATGACCATCCGGAACTGCTGGATACAAGTGTGAATCTGTTCCGGCGTCACATCATCAAACATCCTGGCGATCTGCTCTCTGGTATGCGCTTTGCTGATCAGGTGGTGCACTGGCACAAAGCTCTTTGGATCATATCCATCGTCAGACATCAGATACCGGTCAAATTCCGTCTCTATGGTCAGATGCCCCAGATCCTTTTCCTCCATAAAATAATTCACAAACGGATGGCATTCATGATCCAGAATAAAATGGCACAGAAAGCCATACAGATATGCCCGAAGCGCCGGGTCCTGATCCTTCCGATAACAGATCCTTCCTCTGTCAAAAAAATCCGCCGCGATCTCCTTATGCATCCTTACCCCATACTGATTGATCCGGTTCTTATGAAACGGATAATAATAAAATAAAAGATCCGGTCCATGAAGCCCTAAAAGAAAGGCATCCTTTCCCTGACGGACCTCCTGTTTTGTCTTCTCTGGTAATTTATGAAATACCTTTTTCCCAAACACATAATGCGCATAGGTTGCCGGCATAATCCTCTCCTCCTATTGTAGTTCCGCATCTGGTTCTCCATGCCCCTCTGTCTGGAACGTTTTCCTGACGCCCTGCGTCCTGAAACCGTTCCGGGCATTGCTCACCAGATGCTGTTTTGTAGTTCCGCATCTGGTTCTCCATGCCCCAAAATGCTGTTTTGTCCTTTTTTGTTTCAGTATAGCACAATTGACCGTTTCTGCATATGATGAAGTGTAAATAGTTTTTGGAGGTTCATCTTCATGGGTGACTTAAGTTCAAGGAACGGTTGCGGCTGCGGCTGCGACAACAACTGTGGATGCAGCAACTACAACAGCAACAGTGGGTTATTCGGCGGCAGCGGATGCGGATGCCTGATCCTGATCCTGCTTCTGTTCTCTTGCTGTGGCAACGGCTTTGGCGGCAATGGATGCGGCGACAACGGATTCGGCGGAGACAGCTGCTGGTGGATCATCCTGCTCCTGCTCTTCTGCGGCGGTGGATGCGGCAACAACAGAAACGATTCCGGATGCGGATGCGGCTGTGGATGCAACTAACAACTGCGGATGCCAAATGGCATCAGAAGGGTGTCACAAGTTATGGCACCCTTTCTGCTGCCCTGGGAACACCATAAGATTCCGGTCCAGGAAACCGCATGATTTCCGATGGCCGTTCATATATTGAAGAAAGACGCAGGGAGCAATCTGCCATGATATTCGATGAAGCAATTCTTCCAAAAGAGCTGCAGATGATGAAAGCTTTCCTGCCCTTTCTTCCTGCCGATATGCAAAAAGCGCTGGCAATCTGCATCAAATGGATGGAACTGCAGAAGACCATCGAATATTTCAGCCGGAATCCGCCGATCCAGCAGCCTCCGGACATGGGAAATCTCATGAAACACATGAAAGGGCTCCTTCCTCCGGAAGAACAGTCCCAGATCGAACAGTTTGCAGATATGTTTGAAAATATGGATATGTATCGGGAGATGTTTGAAGGATTTTCATCCTCCTTCTCCCCCGACCAGAAAGAATAAAACAGGAGGATCATACATGAACGTACCGGAATGGTTCCAGGATCCGCGTATCAGGAACATCTCTCCTGCCAAGCTTAATTTCCTCTTAAAGCTTGCAGAACAGATCGAGGGAAAGAGTCAGAAACAGGCCATGCCGATCCTGTTTGGAGCCGTAGCATCCGCAGGCAGACAGAACCTGCAGTTCACACCGGAAGAATTCCAGCTGATCTTTGAGATCATGAAGGAAGGGAAAAGTGAAGAGGAAAAGATCAAGATGGACGAGACGCTTCGGAAAGCACAGAAAATGATGCAGAAGGGAACATGAGGTTCCCTTCTGCATCCTGCTACAGCTTCTGTCAGGCTGCGCTTAAGCCATACAAACAGCACCTGTTCAGCATAGTTTCTCCACAATGGCATTCATTTCCTGCCATTTGTGTTCCATATCTTCTACCAGCTTTAACTGGGTGCGAGCCCGGTCCAGATTATGTTCCGGGTGGGTTGTCTTGAAATAGATGTCATTTTCCAGATAATCCGCAAGAAAACGCATACCGCACTCGTAGGTCATCACTTTTGCTCCCATGGGCAGAAGTGACAGTTCCCGTTTCGTAAGGCTGCTGCCGCAACCCTCCAGAAAACCTTTTGTATACATTTCAAAAAGGTTCAGATCCAGATTTACTTTGGACAGGTCAGTCTCATCCTCTGCCGCCGTGCTGGCTCCGGAACGGATGGAATCGCCAAAATCATACATAGCCAGTCCGGGCATGGTCGTATCCAGATCGATCACACACAGACCCTGGTGCGTCCTGCTGTCCAGCAGCACATTATTCAGCTTGGTATCATTGTGCGTCACCCGGATCGGAAGCTCGTCCTTCTCAATCAGTTCCTGAAAAAAACAGGCGTCTGATTCCCGGTCAAGGATGAACTGTATTTCTTTGGATACATGGGAAGCACGCTTTACCACATCTGCTTCCAGTGCCTTCTTAAAATCTGACAGCCGCTTTCTGGTATTGTGAAAATCCCGAATAGTCTCATGAAGTTTCTGTGCCGGAAAATCACTGAGAAGCCGCTGAAATCTGCCGAATGCCACTCCTGCCTCATAGAGATCTTCTGCAGACTCTGCCGTGTCATAACAACAGGTATCCGCTACATATACAAAAGAGCGCCAGTAATTACCGTCTTCTGTCTTATAATAAGATCTTCCGTCCTGGGCTGGGATCACATTCAGGGTCTCCCTGTACGGATCACCTC
>CAMWMT010000028.1 GCA_947175375.1 uncultured Clostridiaceae bacterium
TAATTATAGTGGCAATTCTATTGTTTTTTGTCTGTGGTATTTTGCCATTTACGAAAAATAATCAATTAGATAATGAGAATATGGTTACACATAATATGATGATCAAAACATATCACAGACAAGAAAAAAAGATGCCTGCTGTTGCGGATATCATCATAACAGGCGAATCCTGTCATGCGCTTTGCGAGGACGGAACCATATGGACATGGAGCCGTGGGGAAGGCATGGAAACTGCCAAAAAACTGCAGAGGCTGGAAGCTGTTGTGAAGATTGTAAATGTGGGTGGTTCGCAAGAGACAATCTATGCATTGACTAAGGATGGCTATATTTATGGATGGGGAAAGGACGAGATGCTGCTCCATCCAGGAGAAGGCTATGTTTTATGGAAAGAATCGGATCGGAACTACGAAGAACCGGTCTGTATCGGGGAACTGTCCGGAATTACAGAATTTGATGGCGGAAAGGGAAAAGTCTTTGCGCTGGACAGGGATGGGAATTTTTATATGTGGGGACTGGATATGTATGATACAGATATAGACAATACAATACCGGGATTTCCGCAGGAAGAAAAAAAGTTAATGGAAGGCATTGAAGGCTTAGCAGCAGGAGGCGGATATTACAATTACAGTTATTTCCTGAAAAAAGACGGTACGGTAATATCCATTATGGAAGGAGATAAAACACAACAGATTCATCAATATATTTTCCCAATCATAACAGAAGAATGGGAAACTGCGGATATGACCGTTCGTGATCCTGTATTGGCTCAGCATCTTCAGGAGGATTCCGTGACCAAGCTTAGTGATGGATCAAAGATTGGCGAAGTGATATTATATGAAGCAGGAAAATGTGGTGATATTGAAAAAATAGCTTCCGACGGATATACGGTATTCTGTTATCTGAGCGATGGTAGCCTCTGGTACTGGGACAGCAACAGGGTCAGTTTTCATGACATGGCGCTGCTGCTTTTAAGACCGGAATCCAAAAGCGAGGATTATAAAGGATACTGGAGAAAGCTTGATTATGGAGAAGTTCTGGGAGATACTGCAGAGGATGAAAATGGAATCAGAATTGCTGACACCTGTTCTACAGAAGAGCATGTACTGTTTTTGACAGAAGACGGTCAGATATTTGTGAGTGAATATGTTACAGAGAAGACAGAAAGTGTAGAATATTATTGGAGATCTCCGAATCTGATTTATCCATCAGCAATACACTCCTGGATCATCGATTTGAAAACGATTCAGTTAAAAAAGCTGGAGTTGGAGCATATAAAAAGCATCAACACAGATGGAGACAGTAACTTCTCCGCAGTAGATGAAGAGGGGAGATGTTATTATATAGATGCAGAGACATTTACATATGATAAACTTGAATAAAACAAAGGAATAAGAAAACATGCGGAAACAAAACAGTACATTTAGGACAGGCTTTCTGTCTGAAGCCGGTTCCGAACTGGAGAACAACGACTATTTTGCCTTTGTGGAACTGGAAAAATATGCGTGCTATGTAATAGCGGACGGATTGAACGATCTGCCGGATGCAGACAGTGCAAAGCTGGCTACCCAGACGATTATCATGGCATTTCAGGAGCATCCTTCCATAAAAAAGAGGGCTTTGCGCTCCTGGCTGAAAGCGGCGAATCAGGCACTGATGGAGGCAGACAGCATCAACCGGTTGAAGGCATCCGTGACGGTGGTGGTGACGGATTACACAAATGCCCGTTACGGCTATGCCGGTAATACAAGGCTTCGTCTCTATCGGAACGGGGCATTGACAGAACAGACTTTTGATACTTCTCTGGGAACAGACATTCTAAAGGAGCTTGACTTTACAGAGGATGCCCTTGCCAGGCATGAGGAACGGAACAACCTGTATTCTTATCTGGGGCAGGGGAAAGGCTTCTGTCCGCGGATATCCGGGAAGATCCGTTTGAATAATGGGGACATTCTTACTCTGTATACCAGAGGAGTGTGGGAGAATCTGGACGGAGGAGAACTGGATGATGTGTTCTTGGAGGCAAAGGATGACCCGCAGGAAAGTCTGGATATGGTGGAGGATCTGCTGCTGTCCAAACAGCCGGTGAGACTGGAGAATTATACCTTTGCCGCAATATTTGTGGATAAAGTGTATTTAGATCCGAACCGGAAACGCAGGATAAAAAGGATCATTCTGATCTGTGTGGTGGTTCTGGTGGTGCTGATTGTAATTTGTGTGGCTTTCTGGTTTTTCAAACGGCAGCGGAAGAACCGCATGGAAGAACTGGGACGCCGGTATACAGATATGATCGAATATATTCAGGATGCCAATTTTATCCGGGCAGGAGAAGAATGCGGCGAAGCGCTTGCACTGGCGGAAAAGCTGAGTCTGAAAGAGGAGATTGGAGACCTTACAGATTATCAGAAGCTGATCGAGGCAGTGAATACAGCGGAAGATATGTTTGGAAATCAGGATTATCAGGAAGCACAGTCTGCGTATGTGACTGCAAAGGAACGTTCCCGTTATGCAGACCGGATCGCGGATGAATACATAGATAAAAAACTTGGAGTCATTACTGATTATCTGTCGGTCTTTGATTATATTCAGCTTGGTGACACACTGATGGCGCAGGGGGAGTATGACAGGGCTGAGGAAAAATATCTGCAGGCCAAAAAGCTTGCCACAGGAACGTACTTTGAAGAGGGAAGAAAAGAGTCCATGGATGCATTGGAAGATCTGTATGCCAGCCGGAACGAAGCAGAGGAAGAAAAACGGCAGGAAGCACAGGAACGGGCGGAAATCGAGGCAGGTGCGGTCCAACTGGCTGCAGATGGAGATAAAGCCTTTGCAGAAGGCGATTACAGCAGTGCCGATGCCTATTATGCCATGGCACTGGAAAAATATGAGGAAATGGGAGACGATGTTCATGCGGAAATGATCCGGACAAAGATCAGTTCCAGCGGACAGAAAGGGCAGGAAGCGGAAGAAAAGAAACAGCAGGCAGAAGCTTATGTGGAAGCGGCAAAAGCACGTGAGGCAGAAGGAAACCGGCTGGAAGCAAAGAAACAATATCTGTTCGCAAAAAATATCTATCGGGAATTAAAGATGGATGACAAGGTGGCAGAGATCGACGGCCTGCTGGAGATCCTGGAGACGGGAATGGAGCAGGCGGAAGCAGGAGCTGTGTCGGGAGAGTAAAAGACAGGAACAGGAAATTAAGAACAGATAAGGGGAGATGTTATGCCAGGCTGGGCAGAAGACAATAGGTCAGCCGTACAGGAGTATCCGTTCGATTTTGAAAGGTATATTGAGGAACAGCTGCGGAAGATCAGTGATCTGGATGAACGAAAATATGCGAAAGAGGTGCTGCTGCACGGGTTGGGCAGGATGATAGCATGTACGGAAGAAAAATATAAAAAGCTGGAGCGCCGCATCTATGAAGAAACCGAAATCGTAGCCAACCGGTATGAGACCGCGATGACCATTATTCAGAAAAAACATTATGATCCGACGAATGAGACGCTGTTCCCGGTGGAACCTCTGGATCTGGAAGAAGAAAAACTGGCAGGAAAGCTGACTGTTGACAGGCAGATATTTCTTGGAACCATCTTTCTGGAAGCGGATGATGACATGCAGGAACGGTTTTTGAAAGAGGGAAACTTTTCCGGTGACCTGGGGCAGAGAGAAGTCAGAGTAGAGATCTGTCCGGCAGAGCGGTATCAGAAGATCATAGAACAGCTCTATCATATCTTCCTGGACAACCATGTTCCGTGGCAGACGATTCATACCGGGTATCTGGACAAATTTTATGATATGTATCTGGATCTTTCAGAGACCGGCGATGAAAACAGTACACAGGTGCAGGGGGATGAGAAAACAGGAAGACTGACCCTGGAAGAAATACAGATCCAATACGGTGAATATGAAAGATTTGTGAAAACAGATATCCTTCCGCTCTGGAATGTGGAATGGCTTTCATTTGACAGCGCGGATTTTATGCTTCCCGGCACAGACGGTATTTGTTATGAACACGAATTCTCACTGGAAGATCAGGAAGAACAGGACGGATATCTGATCTCTTCCAACGAGGAGATTCTGGAGATTCGACATGAAAAGAAGAAGATCGTGATCCGCTCCCGAAAGGAGACCTTTGAGGGCTGGAAAGCCCTGCATATCATTCGGCTGCCGGCAGTGCGTTCACTGGATTATGATGCGCCGTTTCTGACCAATCAAAGACAGGATTCTTTTTTCAGACGGTATGCTGCAGGTTGCAGCGTCCCGTTACTGACGAAGGCGGATCTGTTCCGGCGGATCATGGAACTGGATGTCAGAGACTATATAGAAGCGGAGGGATATGAGATTTGCGGACATACAGAAGATTTTCCGGCGGTCCGGGGGATGAACTGGTTCGTCAGGGACGAGCTTTTCCCTATGGAGAGCCGCAGAATCCTTCTGATCAGATTCCGGGAGGTAAAGGCAGGCCATTATCTGAATGGATGTATGGTACGGTTTGTGATCTCCCAGATCCAGATGGAGATCAGTGAATATCGGTGCGTGGGGGTGATTGAGTGAATTATGCATGGGAAGCAGCGCTGGAGGCGGACCGCTGTGGTATCCCAAGAGAAGAGCTTCGTTATATTCCGGTACGGGACGGCAGTCCTTATACGGAAGTGGTACAGGAAGATATCAATAACAGGGAAATCAAAAAGAAAGAAGTAGAGATCAATCCGCTGTATCGGTATGCGAAAGAATTTTCTGAAATTCTGGATATCAATCTGGAAGGGAATGAGAAGACGAGGATGCTCTTCTTTGATATCTGTATGCAGTATCTGGTACAGCTGGACCTGCGGCAGGGGATGTCCAGACAGGAGTACGCTCTGCGGTTTTTGTTTCAGGATTTATTGAATGGAGTATGTGGAAGACAGGCCTCCAGAGTGGTGCGGGGATTTGAAAAAGAGAAGCTTCACCGGCTCCTGCGCCTGATACTGAAGCTGTATCAATGCGGCAGTTCCATCTGTCTGTTCCAGGAAGTCATGCGGTGCCTGTATCCGGACTCTTTGGTGTATGCGAGCAATGAAACGGTACGTCAGGTGCTGATCTATGTGGGCATTAAAGAGGATAAAGAAGAACAGGAACGGCTGGAATTCCTGCAGGATATGTTCCTTCCGATGAATTATGAGGTATTTCTGTTCTGGGAACACCATTTTGGCATCATTGATGTCACAGAGACGATGGAGCTGGATGAGATGGTGCTGTTCTGAAATATTTATGTTGACAGACCAGGAACGATAGGAGATCAAACAGATGCTTAATGAGAAAATGATCAAACAGAATACTCTGGAAAAGATTCAAAAGGCCGCAGACGATATGGAATACCAGTACAGGATAGAAATAGAAAATATGTTTTCCAGGTATCTTCCGGAAGCCAAAAGAAGTTTGGAAAAGGAAATAAAAAGACTCTATACAATCTATCAGGAAGCGGAAAAGCAGGGGGAGACGGGGTCATTGGAATGGATCAATATTTCGTTTCTTCGGAGCAGTCTGTTGGATGCATATCCCTGTTATCGGATTGATCTTTATGATTCAAGGGGATGTATATCAGAAGAAGAATGTGCGGGAATGTGGGATTATCATTATGTGTTCGACTTCTATTATAAAATAAAAAAACAGATTATGAAGATGGTAGAACGTCAGAACCGTTTGAGACCTTATGAAACAGAAGAGATATTAAGGCATATTTCCGATTCTTTACGAACAGTTTCAGATGAACAGATTGTTCAAATCGTCCGTTTGCTGCATTCAGAGTTTATTCCGATGACAGTAAAGGAGCACAGCTTGAAGATCGTGGTGGGTGACTACCTGGATGAAACGGTACTGGCAGATGAAATATGGTATGAGGAAATGGAATAAGAGTATGTTAAAAGATGAAGAGATTGTAGAAAAACGATATTGGGAAAGAAGAAGGAAATATACGGGCATTGATACAGGAATTTATTCTGAAGATGAATTTTTGGAATTTTCGGAAGCTCGCATTTTTGATAAAGCAGGGGTTCTGCTTCCTGCTGTATTTCAGGATATGTCCCAAGAAGAGGCAAAAAAGAAATATCCCTCAGAGCAAAGACCTCAAATAATCAAGACGAGCAAAAGCGGAGCAGTTAATTTTGCGTTTAATCTGTTAGCCCAGGAACTGGGAGAGGAGCAGCTGGAGGCAGTATTACAGGATTTTTTACTTGTAATGAAGAGAATCCATCCAACGAACATATGCCTGAAGATAGAATCCGGGAGAAAAAATGATTCCTGTATGCCTTACGCTTCTATGGAATTTACAAGCACAGCAATCAATGAAAATCTGTATAACATGGTAGTAATAAGTCCCATCGGAGAAGAACTCCTGATGATGCTCTTTAATTGTCCGTTTGATAAAAGAACGGAATGGCTTACCTGTCTGATGCAGATCAGGGAATCAATTGTCTATTACAGAGAAGGAGATTCATAAGATGAAAGCGATTAACATATTTACAGAACCCTTTGAGCTGAGGAATATTCAGGAATGCAGGATTGATAAAGTTGTTAATGATCATTTCCAGGCAGTAGTTTCTGGATATGTGTGTATTGAAACAGATGAATTCTATTCAAAATATGTGCCAGGAACAGGCTTTGTCATTAAAGCCTCTACGGAGGAAAATGAAGACATCACATTGTTCAGAGGCATTATTCAGGATATCCGGATTTATAAAGAAGAAGGGGTTGTCAGAGTCACTGTATGTGCGAAGTCCAAAACAACATTGCTGGATATTGGTAACCATATACGGACATATCAGGGAAAGGATCAGACTTATCGGGATATTATCGATCAGGTGCTTTCATATCATAAAGATACAGCTGTAATACAACCGAAGGGAAAAGGAAGCAGGGTCGGAGGGCTGGTAGTGCAGTATGAAGAGACAGACTGGCAGTTACTGAAGAGACTGGCTTCACAGTTGAATACAGTACTGGTGCCGGATTGCACCAATGATCATATATGCTTTTATTTTGGAAATCCTCAAAAAAAAGAAGTATGCAGGCCTGAGTCAGAAGAACGCCGGATGCGCAGATACCTGGATCGAAATGGGAAGGAATTAGCGGAATATTCAGTGAATTCAAGACACATCTATAATCTGTGTGAATGCATGACTGTCAATCATAGCCCATATTATATATATAAGATCAGAGGGTATATGGATAAACAGGAATTGTGGTTTGAATATACATTAAGATCTTTGACAGGATTTGAAGTTCCGGAAGTATATAATGAAAGTCTTTCCGGAATATCAATCATGGGGACAGTAAAGGAGATATCGGGTATCAGGGTGAGAATCGATATCTCCTGTGAGGCAGATATTTCTTTTGGAAATGCGATCTGGTTTCTGTTTTCTACGGTATATTCTTCTCCCGATGGAACCGGATGGTATTGTATGCCGGAACAAGGCGACAGAATACGACTTTATATTCCGGGAAAACAGGAAAAAGAAGCTTATGTGATCAGCGCGGTACATTTGGACAATGAGCAGGGACTGAGAGAAGATCCAGATGAAAAATGTATCAGAACCATACATCAGAAAGAGATCAGGCTGACGCCAGGTAAAATAGTGCTGACTAATAATAAAGGAATCTCGATTACATTGGATGATAGGGAAGGAATTACGATAAAAAGTAATCAGAAGATCAATATCATTTCGGAAAATGAAGTAGAGATAAAAGGCGCGCAGATTCAGCTTGAAGGGCAAAGCGGCGTGTTTTTGATGGAAGGCTCCAATATGCTGATGGTAAGAGATGGAATCAAGGAACAGGGAATGCATATTGAGCATAGATAGGAGGGAACTGTGTTATGTGTACAAGATATGATACAGGAGATGAACTGGAACAGGCGAGATATGGCGTGGAAACAGAAGAGATCATAGTAAATGGCGCCAGGATCATGTGCAATTGTGCGGGTAGAAACGGAAAACCTAATTATATCAAAGTGTTGGACGGGCATGGGATCATGGAGAATGGCAACAACTGTGCTCATGACGGTTCCTGTATTCCAATAGAAAATATTCGACCATTTTCCAGCTGCATTGCTGTGAATACAAAGCGGACATTGACTTCTTTGCTGTATTCTGCAGATGAAGAGGCGAAGAAAAGATACATGGCTGCTTTAAAAGCCATTAATGAGAATGAAACAACAGGCAGATATATGCCGGTGCCCTGTGCGTTGCCCCTTCTGGATCGTTGGTTTGATGCAGATGAGAAAAAGACGGTAACAGATATTATGGAGCAGAGAATAGTTGTTATGCAGAAACTGAAGGAATTGCAGAAGGGTCTGGAAGGGGCACTTCAAAGTACAATTAAAGATCTGCTACAGCAAATTGGTAAGTTTTCTAATACAGAAGAAAAGTTAGCACCAGATAGTCCGTTATTTACTTCCTATATGAGCGTAAAGGCCCAGAGGAATCATATTGAGGAATTATACACAAAGATTAACAACAGGATCTCACCTGGGATAATACTCGATGATAGTAAGTTTCGGAGACTGGCAATACAATTAGAAGAGATAGGAAAGCATTTGAACGAAATCAAAAAGCAATGGAATTTGGCATATAATTCTTATAAAGGTCTGAAAAATTATGAAGAATACGGTGCTTTGTTAGACCAGTATATTAACGAAACAGATGAACTCTTACAAAAAATCAACAACCTGGAAGAAAAAGAATATCATCTGATCACCACAAAATCTTTTCTTGTATGCAGATGCGGAGGGATTATCAGTTTTGTAGATTCGGGACAGGAATTTATGAAGACGGTGGATAATCTAATGGCATCTATTCTTTCAATGATAACTGAATTCAAAGAAGATTGTCAGAGAGGTATGACAGATTGCTGTGGTCAGGAATGGGATTATGATAATCAGGAATGGAGTTCTTATAAGGCCGCAGTAGAAGGACTGGGGGTCTTTGAGAAGATGATGCTGGGATCCGGAGAAACAGAAAATACTATGGATACATGTATTTATCTGGAATTGATCTGCCATTCTTATAATGAGGAGGTGAATAAAACTGTGATGTCTGTGTTGTCTTTACTTAGTTTGTTTTCTGCTGAGTTGACTTTTGTTATGGCAGAGTGTGCGCTTAAAGCAATGGCAGAATCGACAAATGAGAAATCAATATTTGATGCAATGGATGGGGCATCAGCAGCGATCAGTGATGTGTCGTCGAAAATGGATATGGGATTACTGGATGCCGGAGCGATAATGCCCCCAGAGAGTCTGGCAAAGACGATTGGTAAAAGTGCTATTCGGGTAAACAATTTATATACAGTCATCACCAGTGTCTTTGGTTTTTTCTATGTATCATATGAGACATGGATCGAAAATGTAAGGATTACAGTTTTTACAGACAGCCATGCACATGTGTATGAAGGTAAGCTGGACGAGAAGGGAAATATATTGGCAAAAATGAATGTTCGAATGTGGACGAAAGGAGATTACAAAAGTGGAGATCTGGGATATGGGTTGAAATGGAAAGAGGATCCGGGGGTGTATGTAAGAAGATTTGCTAGTAAGGGAGATAATATGACAGCAGAAGGAGCTAAGACTTCTACTATAAATGAAATTATAGATGGAGTAGGAATATATAACCCATAGGAGTTTATTTTCGTTGATATTATTGTTTTAGAATTTAAAATGTTAGAAAGAGGAATGGTTATGGAAAGACAAAAAAACAATTGGAAAAAAGTAATATATGGAGTATGTGTTTTTATAATAGCAATATGGTGGCTGAATTCATGTCATAGCAGTGTTCAGTCTCCAAAATCAGTGACATTGTATTATGGATCATTCGACTATACAGAAGTCGATAACCTTCTGGATAGTGGAGAGTATGAAGAAGCGGTAAAACTATGTATTGATGAATTGGAAGAAGTGTCGAAAGACAGTGATAAAGAGATGCAACTTCTTACTCTGCTTGGAGAAATCTATGGTCTCAATATTGAAGACAGAGATCAGGCAATTTATTATCTTGAACAGGCCGTTGCAATAGCACGTAAGAATCAAAACCAGTCAGGGTTGGCTGATGCCTGTTACTGTATGTCAAAAGTATATGTGAATCTGGGAGGAAATGTAGAAAAAGGTCTGGAATATGCCAAAGAAGCTGAGAAAATATATCGAAATGTGTTTGGAGAAAACACAATAGAGACAGCGGATGTACTATTTGATAAAGGAAAACTATATTTAAAAAATGAGGAATGGGAGAATGCCCTGAAAAGTTTTAATGAGGCAGAGGAAATATATGAGTTAAAACAGGAGGCAGCAGGGGATATATGTACTTATATAGGAAATACACTAGTAAAATTAGGAGATAACCTGGGAGCAGAAGGAGCGTTTAGGAAAGCACAAGAGCAAAGTGAAGAAACAGGAAATGAATATCAATATGCACTTGCTTCGTTGTATTTAGGAAAGCTATATACAGAAGAAGGTGAATATGATAAAGCGACTGCAAATTATGATAAAGCGTTGGATTTTTTTGAAACAGACAAAAATTATTTGCGGTTGGCGGCTCTTGTGTATAATCATTTAGCATATTGCGCAAAGAATAAAAGCGGAAAATGGGAGGATGGAATTGGATATGCGATCAAATCATGTCAGGCTATAGAAGATACAGGTGTATCTATTGAAGAAGAAAAAGCAGAACTGAAAGAGTACAAAGAAATTTTATTAGAAAGTTTTTATAAGAAATGGAAACCTGAAGCAACAGATACAGAGTTTGATTTCTGGTATCAAAGAGTAGTGTTGGATGGAGAAGACTGGGAGGAAGAATGATGGAAAAGAAACCAGAGTGGAAAGAACTTATTCCGGCATGGAAAAAATTTATTCGTGTATTTTGTATTGTTATTATTGTAATGGGGTGTGTGAACACATGCGCAAGAAGTGGTCGGGCTCCAAAGCCTGTGACTGTGTATTATGGCCCTTCTGGTTATGAAGAACTTGATCAGCTGCTGGATCATGGCTCCTATGAGGAAGCGGTAGAACTTTGTATGAATGAACTGGAAAAAGCGCAAAAAGGCAGCGATAAGGAGATGGAACTTCATGCTCTGATTGGAGAGATCTATGGTTCTTATATTGGAGACAGGGAACAGGCAGTTACGTATCTGGAGCAGGCAATCGCAGCAGCGCGGAAAAATAAGAACCAGTCAGTATTGTCAGACGCCTGTTATTGTATGTCAAAAGTATATGTAAATTTGGGGGGCGATGTAGAAACAGGACTGGAATATGCCAGGGAAGCAGAAGAACTGTATCGGGATGAATTAGGAGAGAATGCAATTGAAACGGCTAATGCAATGTTAAACAAAGGAATATTGTATTTTAAAGGTAATCAATGGGAAAAAGCGCTGGAAAATTTAGAGCCAGCAGAAAAAATATATGAAACCAGGCAAGGGGGAGATTGGGATGCCTGTATACGTATAGGGATAGCATCCATGAAATTACAAAAATATGAGAAAGCAGAGGAAGCATTTTTAAAGGCAAAAGAAATCAGCCAGAAGGCAGAAAATGACTACTATTGTGCGCTTTCATCTTTATGGATGGGAGAATGGTATGTGGACATGAAAGAATACAGACAGGCGATTGATAGCTATGAAGAAGCACTGGAGTTTTTTGGAACGGATCTGCGGTATCCAATAGATAAGGCCAAAATTTATAATAATATAGGATATTGTATGATACAGGAAAACGGGAATTGGGAAGATGGAATCTTATATGGGATTCTGGCCTGTCAGGCAATAGAAGAAACAGGAGATACGTCGGAGGAGATAGAAGAAGAGAGAGAAGATTTTAAACGGAGATTGAAAGAACGCTATTATGATGAATGGAAACCAGATGCAACGGATGACGAGTACGAAGCCTGGTATCAAAGAGTTGTACTGGATGGAGAAGACTGGGAGGAAGAATGACAGGATCATATCAAACGGAAGAATTAAAAGTCGAGGGCGCAGTCAATATACAATATCTGGAAAGCTTCCATATGAAAGAGCAGTTAAATGAACATATGCATTTCTGCCTGAGCGGTGGTATTTCTGAAAAAGACGCAGAAGAATATGGAAGCAAAAAGCTGCTGGGAGAAGTGGTAAGGATATTAAAATTTACAGATGGAGATGAAAGCCTCCTTGGAACTTGTATCATAGACGGCGCAGAAATTATGACAGTCGGACGGGTTCACAGGATTCATCTGGAAGGACACTCGCTTAGCTACCGATTGACTCTGGAAAAGAAGAGAAGGTCTTTTCAGAATACAAATCTGACATATAAGGAGGCGGCAAGCCGTCTGTCGGGAGGCAGTATAAGAGCAGGTTCTTTTTCAGGTGCTAATAAGGCTCTGGGAACTCCGTTTATCCAATATGATGAAACAGACTGGGAAGCGTTGTGCCGCCTGACGGGACGTTTCCATGCGATTCTGGTTCCATCCGCGCAGTCAGGAGACATCCGGATCATTTCTGAAGATGATGGTAGGAAGGTACATTTACTGGACGCGCACACAGATCCGGAAGTGCTTATTCATCGCGATAACAGTGGAAAGACCAGAATTTCCTGCAGGTTTTATCAGAACACGGATATCAGACTGTGTGAGAAGCTGATATGGGACAAAAGGGAGTGGATAACAGCTGTAAAAGAGACAGTTTATAAAAATGGAATGCTGGAGACACAGTATTTACTTGGCAGGATAAAAGACTGGGAGATCCCTCCTGCCTGTAATCCCCATTTGCAGGGGATTTCTCTTTGCGGAACTGTGCTGCGCCGGAAAAAAGAATGGATAAAATTATGGCTGGATATAGATCAGGAGCAGACGGAAAGAGACGCATATTGGTATCCATATCTTCCGGATACAGGAAATATCATGTATGCAATGCCGGAAGAAGGGACAAAGGCAGTGTTATATTTTCCGAATGCAAAAGAACAGGATGGAATTGTTGTTCGCAGTTTTTTGGACAAAGAGTATGAGAATGATAGATGGAGCCCTTCTATAAAAAAGCTGGAGACGCCTGATGGTAAAAATATAAGATTTTGGCCCAGACTCCTGGAAAT
>CAMWMT010000029.1 GCA_947175375.1 uncultured Clostridiaceae bacterium
CCAAACGGAGATTATGAAGGACTTACTATCAGCATTGACTTAAGAGAACTTACAGCTCATCCGCCGGAGGCACTTTCCGGAACAGGGCTCACAGGGGAATTTTTATATGATAAATTCTGTAAAAACAGTCCCATTACCTCACTTGCAGGAAACGAACAGACGGAAAGCATCTTTTCCGCATTCTACGGTCAGCCGGAACATCTGCAGCTTTCCTGGCAGAAAATAAAAGTGCTGGAACTCCTGCTGTATCTTGGAGGAGTAAAGATTGACTCCAAAAACCGCCTGACGGAATATCAGTCGGAACAGATTGAGATTGTCAGAAAGATCCATCAACAGCTCACAGAACATATGGAACAACGGTTTACCATTGAATCGTTGTCAAAACAATATCTGATAAACCCTACCACATTAAAAACCATGTTCAAATCTGTCTATGGAACCTCGATTGCCGCCCACATGAAAGAGCATCGCATGGAACGGGCAGCCAAACTGCTCCGGGAAACAGGCTTAAGCATTGCTGAAATTGCCGGAAGTGTAGGATATGACAGCCAGAGCCGATTTACGGCAGCCTTTAAAGCATACTGGGGAAAGCTCCCCAGGGATTATCGGAACAGTTGACTTCTATAATGGCTCCATTTATGCCAACCACATAAGTGGAGCCTTGATCATCTGGTTACACCCGTTAACCTCAGATCCAAAATATCGCTTACTCAATTACAATTCCTCTCCATGACTCCTGATCACTTTCCGATACCAGAAGAACGAATCCTTGCGACTTCTGGAAAAGCTGCCAGTTCCATTATCGTGACGATCCACATAGATGAAACCGTAACGCTTTGCATACTGTCCGGTTCCTGCGGACACCAAATCAATGGGACCCCAAGTCGTATAGCCAATCAGCGGTACTCCGTCCTCAATGGCATCGCCCATGCAACGGACATGCTCACGCAGATAATCGATGCGGTAATCATCATGAATCGAGCCGTCTTCTTCCACCTGATCAAAAGCACCAAATCCGTTTTCCACCACCATAAGAGGAATATGTGGGTAACGGCCATGCAAAACATTCAGCGTATAACGCAGTCCCAGAGGATCGATCTGCCATCCCCAGTCGGATGCTTTGAGATACGGTTTCTTTACACCCACAGACATATTTCCGACTGTCTTTTCTGCCTGCTTGTCTGTAGTCATACAGGTACTCGTATAATAAGAAAACGTATAAAAATCTACAGTTCCGTTTTTCAGGATCTCCTTATCCTCCTCTGTAATAAAGGAAGTATCAACCTTGTGATTCTTGAAATACTTGTAAGCATACGTCGGGTATTCGCCGCGCACCTGCACATCTCCGCAAAAATTATTTGTAAAGTTACCTTTCGTATAACATGCAAAGACATCCTCCGGATTCGGTGTCAGCGGATACATGGTCGTTTGAGCAATCATATTGCCAATCATAAAGTTCGGATTAATCTCATGCCCCTTCCGTACTGCCAGCGCGCTCGCCACAAACTCGTTGTGAAGCGCTTCAAAGACCTTCTGCATATCTGTTTTTATATCTTTCTGACTGATTGGTTCTGTCGCATTGATATCTTCATCCTCCATCAACCCCAGACCAAAAAGAACGCCCATACCATCTTCTCCAACACACATACATGGCATATTAATCTCATTAAAAGTCAGCCAGTATTTCACTTTGTCCTTGTAACGTTCAAAACAGGTCACCGCATATTTCACAAACAGGTCAATAGTCTCTTTGCTCAGAAAACCATGATATTTGGTCACAATGCTCCATGGAATCTCGTAGTGGCAAAGGGTAACCAAAGGCTCAATCCCATGTTTTCTGCACTCGTCAAAAACATCATCATAGAACTTCAATCCTGCCTCGTTGGGTGTCTCATCGTCTCCATTTGGAAAGATTCGTCCCCAGTTAATGGACAGCCGAAAACATTTGAACCCCATCTCCCCCAGGAGGGCAATATCTTCCTTATAATGATGATAGAAATCCACTGCTTCATGACTTGGATAGAACGCATCCGAATCTGTCACCCTAAGAAATCTTCTGGGTGTATTCACATCACCGCCTAAAATCATATCCGGCACAGATAATCCCTTCCCATCTTCCAAATATGCTCCTTCACACTGATTGGCAGCCACTGCGCCGCCCCATAAAAAATCTTTTGGAAACATCATACGATTATCCTCCTACTGTTTTGCACTACTACAATCCAACATATTTCTGTTTCACATCCAATTTATATAATTTACACCAGCCATGATGTAATGTCAATCATTACACTGATGAGTGAAAAATTATAGACTTATCTATCCTTCCAGCTGGAATACGCCATGCATCTTAGTGTTCCATACCGCTTGCTTGTTTTATCCCAATCACTTCTTAAAACAAGGATACAAAAAGAAATTTTAGTTATTATGCACAAATTAAGATTTGATAAATTAGGCAATTTGCATATTGACTTTTAGATATCGGTTTGCTATTCTAATTTCTGTCAAGGGGTTATCTCTGATTGAGAGCTTTACTTGATGTTTAATTGGATTATTCGTTTGGATTGTTACTCTTTAGGCATGACCATGATTATAGCTTTATAGCTATTTGGTTTCATCTTAAAGAGTTTTTTTCTTATTATTTTGTGGTAGAAAGTGTGGATGTCAATGCAAGCCAAAAAAAAGCTGAATAATAATGCTGTGATTTGTACTGACAGCACAGGACGCGAATTAATCGCTATGGGAAAAGGAATCGGTTTTGGACAATTACCTCGTGATATTCCGCTAAGTGAAATTGAAAGAACCTTTTACAACGTCAATCCGCAGTACCATCGTGTGATTCCTGATTTACCACAGGATGTAGTGGATTTTTCCGCTAAAATCATTGATATTGCAACAAACGAACTTTCTTATGAGCTGAGTCCAAATGCAACGTTTACATTAGCTGATCACATAGCTTTTGCCATCGAACGTGCACAGAAGCATGTGTATATCAGAATGCCGCTCGCCTATGATATTCAACAGCGCTGTCCGGATGAATACAAAATCGGGAAATATGTTTTGACACGCATTCGTAAGGAATTCCACATTCGTCTGGCGCCAGAAGAGGCCACAGGGATTGCAATGAACCTTATGAACTCCAGAATCACACCGGAAAACCCTGTCGAGCAGAGTGACTTTGGACGCGATGCCAAAATGCTGGAAGAAATTACAGAAATTATTGAAAACGAATTTCGGATGATTTTAAACCGTGATTCCTTTAACTACTCTCGATACGCCACACATTTGCAGTATCTGTTTCAGAGAATTCACAAAAGTGAAACAATTAACAGTGACAACCTGCAGATGTACCAAAGTATGCGGGATGAATTTCCTGATATGGCAGTCTGTGTTGAAAAAATCAGCACCCATATTTGGGAAGAATGGAAATGTCAATTAAGTGAAGAAGAAAAACTTTATCTAATTTTACATGTAAATCGTATTTGCAGCAAAGAAGGACTGTAACCGTAATAAGGGCATAACCTTCAGCATGCAGGCTGTTACCCGGGACAGACTGCACGCTGGAGGTTTTTATATTGTCACATATTCATTTTCACAAACAATAGGAGGAAATAGACATGGCTGATAACAAAAAAATTGCAGCTGAAGTAATGGAGGCTGTAGGTGGTAAGGATAATATCACTTCTGCCACTCACTGTATGACACGTTTGCGTCTGATTCTAAAGGATCAGGGTCTGGCTAATGATGAGAAAGTAAAAGGAATTGAAGGAGTTCTGGGTCAACAAATCAAAGGCGGCCAGTATCAGGTCATTATTGGTACAAATGTTGACAAAGTATATGCGGAATTCACAAAGCTGAAAGGCGGTAACGAAGAGGCTTCCACTGTCAACAGTAAAGTGCCTGCTGGAAAAGAACCTCTGACTCCCAAAGCAATCGGGGCAGGTATCATGGATGTTTTATCCGGTTCTTTGACTCCAATTATCCCCGTTATTCTGGCAGCATCCATTTTCAAGATGATTGTCGCAATCTTTGGACCTGATATGCTGGGACTTATGAGCACAGAAAATGACCTTTATACTTTGTGTACCTTCGTTGGTGATGCCGGCTATTATTTCTTCCCGATTTTGATCGGTTATACTGCAGCAAAGAAAATAGGAGTAACACCTGTCATGGGTATCTTTATGGGTGCTATTATGCTGCATCCTACCATGGTTCAGATGGCAACCGATGGAACTGCATTTACTGTTTTTGGCATTCCCTGTAATGTACAAAATTACAGCAGCACCTTGCTTCCTATTATCCTATCCGTTTGGGTCATGTCCTATGTGGAAAAATTCTTTAAGAAGGTCATTCCTGAAAACGTGAAAATCATGTTTGTTCCAGTTCTGACAACTACCGTCATGCTACCGGTTTCCCTTTGCCTGCTCGGCCCTGCCGGAGCTTTCCTTGGAAAGTTTATTTGCAACGCCATTATCGCCTTTTCCAACACATTTGGTTTCCTGGGTGCAGCAGTAATTGGTGCCCTCTGGGAGTTCCTTGTCATGAGCGGTATGCACCATGTTCTGATTACCCAGATGATTTTGACATTCTCCGAAGTTGGATATGATATGGTTATTAATTCGGGCGCGGCAGCTGCCAGCCTGGCAGTTCCTGGTATGTGTTTAGGGATGGCTTTAGTTCTCAAGAACAAGGAAGAAAAGAGATTGTCCCTAAGTTATGTAATAGCCGCCCTGATAGGCGGTGTAACCGAGCCAGGGCTGTACGGTATTGGCATGCGCTATACCAAACCTTTTATCGGTATGGCAATTGGCGGTTTTACCGGAGCTCTGTTTGCCGGTCTTATGGGTGTAACAGCCTATACTCTGGTACCAGTTGCCAACTTTCTGGTGCTGACCGGCTTTATAGGGGGGTCGAGCATGAACTTTATCATGGGTATTCTTTCTGGCGTAATTGCCTTTGTAGTTGCTGCCGTTTCCACTTATGTGCTTTGCCGTAATATTGAGCAAAACTAATCTGGACTGGAGGAATCAAATATGAAACGTATCCTTATTCGTGCCGATGACCTTGGTTATTCCGAAGGCATCAATTACGGCATTGCAAAGTCTGTAAAAGATGGCATCATCCGCTCAGTAGGAGTTATGACCAACATGCCTGCGGTTCAGCACGGTCTCGATTTGTTGCATGGGATTGAGGTCTGTTACGGACAGCACACCAATATCTGCGTTGGAAAGCCTTTGACCGCTCCAGAACTGATTCCCAGCATTGTGCAGGAGAATGGTGAATTTCAACCCAGCAAAGCCTATCGTGCTGCTGAGAAAGAGGGAAATGACTTCGTTGTTCTGGATGAAGTCATCCTGGAAATTGAGGCTCAATATCAGCGCTTTGTGGAGCTGGTCGGCCAACAGCCCCACTATTTTGAAGGGCATGCCGTTGCCAGTAAAAACTTTTTTAAGGGACTGGAAATCGTGGCGAAGCGTCATGGCCTGCCGTATCTGCCCTTTTCTCTCGATAAGCCAGTGCGTTTTCAAAATACAATGCTTTATATCAGTATGGACAGCATGACACCAGATTATGTCCCCTTCACATCACTAAAGCAGGCCGCTATGAAGGATTATGGGGAGGATGGCTGCGCAATGTTTGTCTGCCATCCCGGCTATCTGGATGCCTATATTTTGGAAACTTCTTCTTTGACTACCCCTCGTGTGCTGGAAGTAGAAATGGCATGTAGGGAAGAAACAAAGAGGTGGCTTGCAGACAATCAAGTAGCAGTTGTCAATTACGATGAATTATAATGAGTCAAAATAATGCCGGGACGTTTGATACGGCCCGGTTCACCAGAAAGGAATCTAATATGTTTTCATTTTTAAAGAAAAAAACGCCTGAATCTATAGAAAAAGTAACTCAGATCAAGGCGTGTATCTCTGGAAAAGCAATTCCCGCAAGTGACATTAACGATGAAGTATTTTCCTCTGGCATGATGGGAAAAGGTATTGGTATCATTCCCACTGAAAATACAATCGTTGCGCCCTGTGATGCAGAAGTAACTACCGTTATGGCTGATTCCAAACACGCTGTCGGTCTTCACGTGAATAACGGTGCGGACATTTTGATTCATGAAGGACTGGATACGGTCAGTCTAAATGGTCAGGGATTTCGGCTCTTCGTCAAAGAAGGTGATAAGGTAAAAGCCGGAGATAAACTCATCCAGTTTGATCCTGATTTTATTAAAGAGCAAGGGCTGGATACCGTCTGCGTTTTTTTGCTGACAAACAGCGAAGATATGCCCAATGTTCAATTCACAAGCGGTATAGAAGTATCTGCAAATCATTCTGTAGTCATGCGTTTCTGATATGAGCAGATTCATGAAATATATGGCCATCTGCAAACAACCGCGAGGCATGGTAGTTCTGTTCATTTTGGTCTATCTCACTAAACCTTGCAAGTTTACGCCTTGCTGTATTACTGAATGGCTCTGCCTTTACAGCAAGCGGTTTAATTGTAATGGAAAAATATCCCAACAATTCTGCATCTTCCAGAGATAATACCAGATATGTAACCGCCTGGTGCTTCTTTGCAAATTCTATTGACTGTTGTTTCAGGAATCGCTCAACATCCGAATTCAATGGACAGGAAAACTCGGAAAGGAGTTTCACCAATTTATCCTCTCCGAGCTTTTTGTCCTCATTTTCCCGTTTGCTTATCGACATCAATATTCTTTCTTCTTAAAGACAATGACCGTCAAAGAATAGGATAATGCGAAAGTCAGTAGCGAACAAACAAATACAATCATCGCTCCTGATATGATTTGCCATGTAGTCATATGAGAACCAAACACAAAATTAACAGCAGTAGTAATTCCCATAACAATTCCAATCGCAAAAAGCAGACTGATGACTAAAAAGGCTCCATTTCTTTCCTCGCCGCCTAAATAAAACAGCGGAAAGAAGATTGCGCCAGCAAAGAGACTGATGCTGATTCCCGTAGAGAATACCAGGAGAGCATCAATGCTCCGATCAAAGGGACATCCATGCAAGAGCCATGATGCACTCATTACAAATCCAGAAAAGACTATTCCAGCCAGCAGCCATATAAGCTGACTGATAAAGTAGCTCTTTACAATATCCGCTCTCTTGACTGGTGAAGTCAGTTTGTATTTCCCCCATTTTGAAGTGTAGTCCTTCCCCATAGTTGCGATTGCATTTATAGAAAATCCGTTGATTCCCAACAGCATACAGAACAGCAGGAGCTGCTGGCTGACAACAACAGTGACAAAAGCGCCCAACGCCAGCATAAAAACAGAAAATACTTTTGCGCTGGAACGTACCGCGTAAAAATTGTTTGTGAGAAGTCCTTTCATACTCGTTCCCCCTTTACCAGCAACAACATGATCTCCTCAATGGAAACATGGTCTATAACGGCATTTCGATATTTGCGTTCGGCTACTTTTCCGTCCGACACCAATACATCAATCTGAAAATCGCGCTTTCGATACGCAAGAATGTCGTTGGGATCTAATTCAAGAAATTGGCTTTCTTTACAGCGCATGACTGCAAAGTTATACATAAGTTCATTTTTTGTTGCGGTCAAAATAAGTTTCCCATTATGAATGAATGTGATATAATCAGCGATTTTTTCTAAATCAGTTGTAATGTGGGAAGAGAAAAGAATAGAGTGATCTTCCTCCTGTACAAAATCAAGAAACAGATCAAGCATATCATCGCGCATGACAGGGTCTAACCCGCTTGTAGCCTCATCTAAGATCAATAGTTGCGGATGGTGTGACAGGGCTGCAGCAACGGCCAGTTTCATAGTCATGCCTCTGGAGTAGTGTTTGATTTTTTGGTTTGGCCGTAACCGAAGATCGGCTAAATACTTTTGAAACAATGTGTTGTCCCATTTTGTATATAGTCCCTGCATGACATGGGATAACTGCTCCGCCGTCCAATGTGCTGGAAAGTTATCGCCGTCATAGACTACACCGATTTTTTCCCGCAGTTCAGTATCTGTATCCGACATTTCCTTTCCGAACAATTTTACGGTTCCACTGTCTTTCAAAACTGTATTCAAAATACAACCTATGGTAGTAGTTTTTCCGGCTCCGTTTTCTCCAACAAATCCCATAATTGAGCCATACGGGATTGAAAAAGACACCTTATCCAAAGCAAAGTTCGTTTTGGGAAAGGTTTTGCAAACCTGCTGCAACTCTAGGATATTTTCCATATTATTCGTCCTCCTGATAAAACAATGTCAACAGTTCTGTCAGCTTTGCGAGTGGAATATTGCTTATCCGTCCAATTTCAGCGGCAATCTGCAAATGTTCCTCCGCAAGCCGCTGTTGTTCTTCTTGATAAAATTCCTTATTCTGTGCAGACACAAAACTTCCTCTGCCAACAGTAGTTTCAATGAACCCATCCCTCTGCAGGTCTTCATAAGCCTTTTGA
This sequence comes from uncultured Clostridiaceae bacterium, assembly GCA_947175375.1. GTDB lineage: Bacteria > Bacillota > Clostridia > Lachnospirales > Lachnospiraceae > Hominiventricola. The sequence continues at coordinate 8,442 of CAMWMT010000029.1, forward strand.
ACAGTGATCACGCTTACATGAATTGATTTTGCTAACGCACGCATGGAGGGAATTGCATCCCCCGCTTGTAGCTCGCCACTCATTATCATCGCTTTGATCTGCGAAGTGATCTGCTCATAAATCGGTTTATTAGCATTGTTACTGATTATAATTTCCACTTCCCACTCACCCACCTCCAAATTGTACTTAATGTACAAGTACATTATATTCTCCTTGGAGAGTATTGTCAATATGGTATGGACTAAAAAAATCATAAAGAATTCCAAGTAAATATGCAGTGATTGACAGGCATCTGCAGCTCCTTTATCAAGAGTCATAGCATGAATCGTATAAAAGCGCTGGAACTCCTGCTGTATCTTGGAGGATTAAAAGTCGATTCCAAAAACTGTTTGACGGGATATTATTAAAGTTACAATAAAGTTACCTTGAGATACTCGAGATAACATGATAGAATAAAAGACAGAAAATACAGGAGTAAATATCAATGGTTAAACGTTTTAACACTACCGGTATCTGCTATCCGGAAGAACATTACATGGTTGACATCACCAGCCGATTAGACGAGACTGCAAAACTGGTTGATCGTGGAGAATATTTTGTGATTAACAGAGCACGCCAGTATGGGAAGACGACTACACTGCATTTGCTGGCTGATCGATTGAAGGAACACTACAGCGTGCTTTCTATTAGTTTTGAGGGCATGTCAGACGAAGTCTATCGTATGGAGAAATTGTTTGTTCAGAGGATTTGCGGACTTCTGTATAATACGCTTATTGGCTGCAACATAGTGGATATCCCGGAAACGTTTTGCAAAAGATTCAGTGAAATAAGCCTGAGTCATACAGAAGATGTAGAAGCAAACCTGTTCACCTTATCTAACCTGATTTCCCAGATGTGCCTGGAGGCATCCCGACCTGTTGTCCTTATCATTGATGAAGTGGACCAGGCAGCCAGCCAGCAGGTCTTTCTTGCTTTTCTTGGCATGCTCCGGGACAAATATCTGAACAGAAAAACACATCTGACTTTTCAATCTGTTATTCTGGCCGGTGTGTATGATATTAAGAATCTGAAATTGAAAGTTCGCCCGGATTCTTCCCATCAGTATAACAGCCCCTGGAATATTGCCTCCGATTTTACAGTAGATATGAGCTTTTCAGTGTCTGATATTGCCGGGATGCTGCATGCATATGAGCATGACTATGACACGGGAATGGATGTCCTCCAAATGGCAGAAAACATCTATAACTATACCTCCGGTTATCCATTTCTGGTCTCGCGGCTGTGCAGGATCATGGACGAGATTCTTCCTGGAAGAAAAGATTTCCAGGAAAAGAAAGAAATCTGGACGCAGACAGGATTCCTGGCAGCAGTGAAAGAATTATTGGCAGAGTCAAATACACTATTTGACGATATGGTAAAAAAAATGGCGGACTATCCAGAACTGAAACAGATGCTGTATGCCATCCTGTTCAGGGGGAAATATTTCGCTTTTAACCGTTATAACCTGCCCATTAATATTGGTCTGATGCTGGGATTTTTAAAGGATATGGAAGGGAGTGTAGCGGTATCAAACCGAATCTTCGAGACATGTCTTTATAATCTGTTTCTCTCAGAAGATCTGATAAACAGTACTATTTATGATATTGCTGCATCTGACCGGAATCTGTTTGTCAAAAATGGATATCTTGATATGGAACTGGTATTGGAACGGTTTGCAAATTCCTTTATAGATATTTACTCTGATGCGGAAGACAGGTTTCTGGAAGAAAACGGGAGACGTCTTTTCCTCTTGTATCTGAAGCCCATTATCAACGGAACTGGCAATTACTATATAGAAGCACATACCAGAAACATGCGTCGAACAGACGTTATTATAGATTATCGTGGCAGGCAGTATGTATGTGAACTGAAGATATGGAGAGGAAAGGAATACCTTGAAAGGGGTGAAAAACAACTGGCTGGATATCTGGAAGACTACCACCTTACAACTGGATATATGGTCAGTTTTAATTTTAATAAGCATAAACAGACAGGAATACGTAAAATAGAGATCAATGGAAAGATGATCATAGAAGCGGTAGTTTAGGTATCTGGTGTTTGAAAATCTTTTACGCTTCTGAAATGAAACGACGCTCCCATGATCATAAGTGCTGCCGGTGCGGCAGAAGACGCGGCCTATCCGATTGGCTTTTCCATTACGGCAGGCAGTTCCAGTCCATTTACAGTACAAGATTTAATGAATATTTCAGAGGAAATCGTATACTATCCTTTATCCTTCATATAATAGTATAAAATCATTCAATTTAAATGGATTTGAATGATTATTGTTGCATTCTGCTTTGATCCATATTATAATGTAGACAGAAAGGAAGTGATACCATGACTACTGTAAGCCTTCGATTTGATGATGAAATGAAAAGGCAGCTTGATGAAATGTGCAATGAAATGGGAATGAACCTTACCACCTTTTTCATGATCTATGCAAAGAAAGCGCTGCGTGACCGTCGGATTCCCTTTGAAGTAACGGCTCCATTGGACCCTTTTTACTCAATGTCCAACATGGAACAGTTAAGAAAAGCGAACCAGCAGGTTAAAAATGGACAGGTAATCGTAAAAACAATGGAAGAACTGGAGGCTATGGAGCAGAAGAATCAATGACAAGGACAGGCTTGTTTATATAGTCACTGCAGAAAATATCATTGTGACCCAGTGCAAAGGGCACTATAATGACAAATAAGCCGATCATCCCTTGTTTGCTTATCGACATCAATATTCTTTCTTCTTAAAGACAATGACCGTCAAAGAATAGGATAATGCGAAAGTCAGTAACGAGCAAACAAATACAATCATCACTCCTGATATGATTTGCCATGTAGTCATACGAGAACCAAACACAAAAATAACAGCAGTAGTAATTCCCATAACAATTCCAATCGCAAAAAGCAGACTGATAACCAAAAAGGCTCCATTTCTTTCCTCGCCGCCTAAATAAAACAGCGGAAAGAAGTTTGAAAATTGCCAGATAGTATGATAAACGGCACTTCTTTAAAATGCCCCCAACTGCTTAAACAGAAAGATCCACCCGCAGATTGTCACACATCATATGGCAATTTTCATAACATTCCTACCCCTGTTGTTTCAATATTACTTTGACAGGAGCGGCTTCTCCTCTTTTAAAAAGCCCTGCTACTGAATGATCAAGATACTTTTTCCTAATTTCTTCATCAGCAGCCCTGCCCTTGAATACAATACTGCCTGCATCAGTCGTTTCATTGTACGGAATAGTTTCCCACACCTCATTTTCGGCTGGAAGCCATTCATCTATCTGATATATTTCTTTCACAATTCCACAAACAACGGATAAAGCATAGTCTGCCTTCTCCACACTGGCAATCTTTCTCTTCCAGCATCCCTGTGTTACATCATACAATTCGTTCTCGCTCATTCCCTCACAAAACGACTTGTTGATTTTAATAATTACGATATTTTCCCTAATATCTTCCATGAATCAAAACCAATAGAATTGTTACAGGAGGAAGGAACAAAAGTAAATCAATTAAAATTCATTGTACAGCAACTTTGGTAATATAGAGAATATCCATTGTTTTTAACTGAAAACGGGCTAACAGGAACATAGAACAACCAGCCGGAGCAGCGACTGGTTGTTCTAAATTTTATTATTCTTATAAAAAAGGCAAAAGATGGTCAGGACTAATCCCGGACATCAGAAAACGAATTAGTGATTCTGCTTGCAGATAACTAACTCGCCAAACAAAACGCAAACAAATGTAACAACACCGCCAATAGCCACAGGAATCCATACTGATTTCACTGCCAGAACCGGGATAATCGCTACCAAGGTGGAAGTGATTGGAACAAAACAGCCCTGAGCCACACCATATGCTTCCCATGCGCTGGTTCTGGCATTGGGGTCAACACAACGGGCCAATGCCAGTCCGGAAGGAGTGGAGCCGGTGCCGCCACCAAAAATCATTAATGCCATAGGGAACCAATCCTCTCCAAACCAGCGCCGAATCAGGAACATACACAGGAAGGAGATGACCGCAAGTACAACAGCCATGTGAATCAGAATCGGCACCAGGAAGGATGCGAAAAGATTCAGATCCAATGTCGCGGTAGCGGAGCAAATGCAAATCTCCAAAGCCACACCGCCGATATTATCTACAGCAACCTTATCCGCATATTTGTCCAGATGAGTTCTGGTCAGGAAAAACCAGACAATAATTGCACCAACGATACCATACAGCAATGAAGGAATATCAGAGGTGGCAGGAATCAGTTTTGCCAGATTGGTAAAGATCAGACTACCGATCCACATACTCAGGAACACAAAACATAACTGTAATGCCAGACCATTGATGGCGTCAGAAGCGACAGTCGCTCTTCCCAGGGATTTCTGCTGATCCTTTGGGATATATGCGCTGCTGTTATCTGACTTGTTCCCGGAAGCTTTATCCAACTCAGGCGCCCATCCAGCCCGAGCGCCGATGTTTACCCAAACCATGCCAGCCAGCATGGCGATCACAAGGCCCAGAGTTGCCAGAATCAGACCGATACTAAGCATACC
>CAMWMT010000030.1 GCA_947175375.1 uncultured Clostridiaceae bacterium
ATGCAGGACTTCTGCTGGGGTGTGCGGTGCTGTGGCAGAACCGGCGGCTGAAAGCGGAGCAGTTTCTCCTGCTTCTGGCAACAGGCGGGGCAAGATTTATCCATGCTTATCGGGCGTGGCTGGGAGCTGATTATACATTGGTAACATTCCATTGGCCTAATGTGTATGAGATCGTGGGAAGGGAAGCGGTGCAGGGCCAGCTGATCGATCCTCTGGCTCTTGTGGGACTATTTCTTACACTCGGACTGGCGGTGCTGTTTCTGTATCTGTTCAGCATAGGAGAGCTGGAGCTGAATCATGTGCAGCTTCTTCGACTGTTTTTGTTCTGCGGGCTTTTTGCAGGTTATTTTCTGCCCTATATGGATCAGTCTTATGGATATCTGCCCTGTGTTCTGGCAATACTTTATTTTATGCTTGTGCCAGGAGAGTTTCTGGTGCCGATGCTTCTGCAGATCGTGACCTTTGCAGGATATCAGGAATGTTTCAATGGGGAATCCAGGATGCCGATGGCGGTGTTTGCAGGTCTGCAGTTTCTGATGATCCTCTGGCTGGGTGCCGGGCTTCTTAAAGATGTAGGGATAGGAAATGATCTATGGAAACGAAGAAATTAGTATATCTGGACGGACTTAAGGGCCTGGGATGCGTGGTAGTGTTCCTGACCCATTTTGTATATGCGTTTTATTATGGGATGTATCAGTTTCAGCCGGAGAGCTGTCATCTGCCGAGAGATCTGGACATCCTGATCGGAAAGTCGCCCCTGAATCTGTTTTTTAATGGAAATACGGCAGTCCGGCTGTTTCTGGTTATCAGTGGTTATCTGCTTTGTCGTGGCTTCTTCGTCACCGGCGACCGCAGACGGCTGGCGCAGAGTGCAGGAAAGCGGTATCTTCGCCTGATGCCTCCGGTGCTCATGGTCAATCTGGTCATCTGGGCATGCATGGAGCTGGGATTGTACTGCAATACACCTGCTGCTGCGGTGGCGGGTTCGGAAGAATGGTTTGCAGGTTTTAATGCCTTCGCGCCTTCGCTGTCAGGTATGCTGAAAGAGTCTTTGTACAGCAGTTTTTTGTTTGGTATCAATAAATATAACGGTGTGTTGTGGACGATTCAGATTCTGTTTCTGGGGGCTTATCTGAACTATGCATTGGCGGCTTTTGTGAGCCGGTCCCGGTTTCGATGGCTTTTGTACGGGGTACTGGCGCTGGCGCTGCTTCGGACAGATTTTCTAAGCATCTTCCTCGGGTATGTGCTGTGTGATCTGATGCATACGGACTGGTCCTGGCGGAAGAGTCTCTGTGAATGCCGGCCGCTGAACTGGTGTCTGCTGGTAGTGGGACTTTATTTCATGAGTTATCCTTCATCCGGATTTGGCTATAAGGGGACGATCTGGGGAATCCTTCCCAAGGTGCTTGTGAATTATTACCATATCTTCGGGGTACTCTGTTTTGTGACGGCAGTGCTGAATTTGGAGCCGATTCAGAGATTTTTCTCCATGCGGGGATTTTTATATATCGGCAGGATTTCTTATTCCCTCTATCTGATTCATTTTCCGGTGACGGCGACTTTTGGGGCATGGTTCCTGCTCCGTTTTCATGACAGGCTTGGTTATAATCTGACGAGTCTTCTGAATCTGATTCTGATCGGTGGAATCACAGTGTTCCTGTCTGAATTGTCGTTTCGTTATGTGGAACCGCTGAGTAAGAAAGGAGAGGTACTGATTGGACGGATCTTTGGAAAAAGATAAGATGAAAGCGCGTCTTGGATGGCTGGACTTTGGAAAAGTCGCAGGGACCCTGGTCGTGCTGCTGGTCCATGCGGAGTGTGCACTGGGGTCTGTGACCTTTTATGGAGGTATGTTCTATATGCCAATCTTTTTTGTGGCGGCAGGGTATACCTTTCGATACAGAGAAGAGGAAAGATTCAGCGGTTTTCTGAAGAAAAAGGCGAAGCGCCTGCTGGTGCCCTATGCTGGAACCAGTGCATTTTTGTGGCTGTTTTTCTGGGTGAAAGATTCGCTTCTGGCGGGAAATCCGGCTGACCTGAAGTTTTTTTCTATCCTGGGAATTCTCTATTCCAGAAATCAGATGTACACCATAAGATATGTCGGGGAAAATCCGGTGCTTCTGAACCTTCTGAACGCGCCGCTCTGGTTTTTGACTGCTATGTTTCTGACGTACGCGTGGTATGGCTTCATCAGCCGGAGCAGGCAGAAATATGTGCTTCTGGCGTTGGGCGCGGCTGGGGTAGTCCTGTGGCATTACAGTACTGTGCTCCTGCTTCCGTGGAGTCTGGACGCTATTCCTTTGTTTGCCTGCTTTATGGCGGCAGGAGAGCTGCTGCATGAGAAAAAGCAGGAAAAGCTATTGGGAGAACTGTGGTTTCTTGGTCTTTTGTTTGTCGTATTTCTCATATCATCCCAGTTGAATGGAAGCATGAACCTGTCCAACGGAAATTATGGGCACAATATCCTGCTCTGCCTGATCGCTGGAACGACCGGGTCTCTTCTGGTGTTTGCTGCCGGTATGTGGCTGGAGAAGATATGTCCCTGGCTGATTAGGCTCTGCTCGCTGGCGGGTCAGGAAACACTGACGGTCCTGTGTTTTCATATGTTCCTGTTCATGTTCATCCGGACTGGGGCTTCGTTGTTTGGGCTGCCTGAAGGAGTGACGCAGGCGTTGCTGGTGATTGGGAGCCTGGTGCTGCTGACAGGAGCGGGGCGGATAGTGCATGGAAAGAAGGTGATGGTATATGCCGACAAACGCAGAAGTAATTGAAAATCTTGCACGAAAACTGGAAAGAATACGGATCCTGGATGACCTGAAAGATTGCAGGACGCTTGAGGAGTACCAAGAACTGACTAAGAAATTATGAAGTTTTATGCAATGATAATAGATTATAATGAATTGATAGTTCAAGGGGGTATTGCAAAATGTAATCCTGTCCATGTGTTCAGCAACGATGTGTGGATTGGAGCGGACTGAGGACTGGTTTTGTCTGTCTCAGGCGGACATAACATGTCCGAATGAGACAGACAAAGCCTGTTTTCAGTCCGCTCCATTCCATACGAGTGCTGAACACACGGACAAATAGCATTGTGCAACACTCTCTTGTATTCAGGAAGATCGTTTCACAATATAATCCACCACTGCTTCTGACGCATGCCCGTCATCGTAATAATTCATCATCTCCATAAATGCTTCCCGATTTTCCTTCCATGTTTCTGTTGAATATTCCAAGATATTCTGTATCATCGTTTCATTGTCAAATGCCGTGGGAACAGGCAGTTCATCCAGTTCCAGATAATACCCTTTGTCCCGTTTCATCTCTTCATAGTCTTCCGCATAAAGAAATGAGAGCCGGTCAATTTGAATGTAGTCAAAACCGCAGGATGAGTAATCGGTAATGACCGCGTCTCCGGCAGCCAAAAGCTCCTGGACATTGTCATAAGGAGAGGCATTCAATGCCCGGTCGGTATACCTGATGTCAAAATCTGCGGCATTGACATTGGGATGTAACCGTACCAGCATGATCCATCTGCCGCCAAAACGTTTTTCAAAAGCATCCAGACAGCCTTCAAAGTCCAAATGATAAACATGGAGCTTTCGGTTTTCCCGCCAGGTGGGAACGTAGAGTACCAGATTTACGTCTTCCGGGAGCTGATAGTATGTCCGAACCATTCGGCGTATGTCTGGAATATCACGAAAATAAAGATCATTTTTGGGAATACCCTTCTCAAGAACCGGTCCGTCATACCAGAAGCAACTTCTGTAACAGTCAGTGCAGAACCTGCAGCAGCTTAAGAGCAGGTCGATGTTCTGGGAATCCGTTTTTGCATAAGCGATATATTTCTCACTCAGCCCGCTTCCGGCATCCCGTTCAATCCGTTTCAGACCGGGACCGCCATGCCATACCTGAATATAGGTCTGGCTTTTTCTTTTCTTAAAATAATACAGTTTTCTTGTGTTATCTACCCAGAACCCCGCAGTAGCCATATGATAGACAAAACGAAGTGTGTTGGGCCGGATGATGACAAGCTCAGGCGGAAAGGTGCATCCGGGTTTTTCACATACCCAGAAAAGCTTATGGGGGAGCTTTTGACGAATACATTCTTCCGCAACATAGCGGGTGTTGTCTCCAAATCCGTTTCCATTAAAATTGCTGAATATGATCTTCTGCTTCTGTACGGGAAACAGGGAACAGATCTGCCATGCCCACCAGATCAGCGCATTGTGGAGTGTGGGATATAGCTTTGCCAGCACAGGGTAAAAAGGGGAATGACGCAGTTTTTCTATCATAATAAATACTCCGGTTTTGTTGATGTTCAGATGCCGGACGGAGTTCAGACCTGTGAGAATGAACAGCGGCCGACTTTTCATTGTCAGTTGTTAGTGTAACATATGCCTTGTTTACGGTCAAATCCTGTGTTAGAATAATTTATATTCATGAACGAAAAGACGAGCATATAATTCGTTGTGGAGGCAGAATTTTTGAGAAAAGAGCGAAATGAATCTCTGGACTGCCTGAAGGGTGTCGCGATTCTTCTGGTCATGTTCGGACATGTGCAGGTGCACAATCATATGACGGATCCGTATCTGTATGACGTGATCAAATCCCTGCAGATGCCACTTTTCTTTCTGATCAGTGGGTATCTTGCGGGAGCAGGCACAAAAGTGGAGAGCGTCCGGCAGTACAGAGAGCGGATGTATAAACGCGCAATCTCTTATCTGCTGCCGTTTTTTTCATGGCTTACTATACAGCACATCACATATGTGCCCAGGGCATGGAAGACAGCATTGTTCCAGCTGGATTATGGACTCTGGTTTCTGATGACATTGTTCCTGTTTACATGGATCGTATACACGGCGCAGCTCGTGCAGGCGAAGGTGAAGAGTGAGTGGGCATTCTGGGCAGTGGCCTTTGGAGGCTGCGGACTGATTCTTGTTGCTTATCTGACAGGAGTAACTTTTTTAAGCCCATCACTTCTGATCATCTATCTTCCTTATTATGTTAGCGCATATTTTGCCGGCCTGCATTCGGAACTGATTCAGAAGTGGATACCAGTATCATTTCGCCGATGGGCGGCATATATGAGTGGGCTGGTATTTCTCGGAATGGCAGTAATGCTGGATCTGGTGACGGTGACAGGAATCGTAATGCTCGGTGTCCAGACGATCGCTTCGTTTCTTGGGTGTCTCGCAGTCATACAGCTGGTGTTGGACTGGAAGGAAAATCCTGTCAAGGACAGGTTGGTAGTGCTGGGGCGTTATACACTGGAGATTTATGTGCTTCATTATCAGTTTGCAACCATATTGAATCCGGAGAAAAAGATATTTCTCTTCTGGAGCCCGGAAGGACTCCTGTATAGTGTGGCGGCATTTACAGTCATGAGTCTGATTACGGTGGCACTCATCTGGTTCATTGACAGGATCGCTCCGCTTCGGTTTTTACTGTTTGGGAAAAGATAAATGTTATAGCGTAAGCGTAAAAGTATGAACAATACGACATATAATAGAGATAGTAGCGTTAAAACAAGTTATGTATGGAGGTAGAAGAATGATAGCCGTTCAGGGTCTGTATGAAAATGGAAAAATTGAATTATCAGAAAAAGCCCCGATGAACAGGGCAAATGTGATCGTCATATTTCCGGAAAGTCCGGCAGGAAAAGAAGAAATGAGATTAGAATCTGCCAGAAAGTTATTTGATGAATTTACAGGCAGCATATCAAGAGAGATAAATGAAAAAGAAGAGCGTCTGGAGGCACTGGATGAAAAATATGCACATTCTGATTGATACAAATATCATATTGGACTGGCTGATGCAAAGAGAACCGTTTAGTGAAGATGCGAAATATATTATGGAAGAAGCAATGTTTGGAGGTGTAGAAGGGTATCTTTCAGCACATACCATCCCAGATCTGTTCTATATTTTACGGAAAGATTTTGATGTGAATAAGAGAAAACAATTACTTTTATTTCTTTGTGAATTTCTTCACATTATTACAGAGAATAAAGAGATGGTCGTAACAGCCTTAAAGCACGAAAACTGGAAAGATTTGGAGGATGGACTGCAGATGCAATGTGCGGCAGAAAAGAATCTGGATTATATAGTTACACGTAATATCAAAGATTTTACGGATTCAAAAATAAAAGCGGTTTTACCCGGAGAATGGATTGAGATATATAAAATACAGGTAAGATAAAAGGAGACAAGAAAATGATCAACAAGTTAATTGAGAGAATTCAGAAGACAGGAGCTCCCATAGTTGTGGGGCTGGATCCAATGTTATCGTATGTGCCGGAGCATGTCCAAAAGGCGGCATTTGAAGAGTATGGAGAGACTCTGCGGGGTGCTGCGGAGGCGATCTGGCAATTTAATAAAGAGATCGTGGATAAGACCTATGATCTGATTCCGGCAGTGAAGCCTCAGATCGCTATGTATGAGCAGTTCGGGGTTGAGGGACTGGAGGCATATAAGAAGACTGTAGATTATTGTAAATCCAAAGGGCTGGTCGTGATCGGAGATGTCAAACGCGGGGACATCGGTTCCACCTCAGCAGCTTATGCGGTGGGGCATCTGGGAAAAGTACAGGTGGGCAGCAGAACATATTCCGGATTTGATGAGGATTTTGCCACCGTGAACCCATATCTCGGTTCGGACGGGGTAAAGCCTTTTATCGAGGTATGTAAGGAAGAGAAAAAGGGACTGTTCATCCTTGTCAAGACATCTAATCCCTCCAGCGGGGAATTTCAGGACCAGCTGGTGGATGGAAGGCCACTTTATGAGCTGGTAGGCGAGAAGGTGGCTGAATGGGGAGAAGAGCATTGTGGTGATTCCTACAGCTATATTGGAGCCGTAGTGGGCGCGACTTATCCGGAGCAGGGAAAAGTCCTTCGGAAGGTGATGCCAAAATCCTTTATTCTGGTGCCGGGCTATGGCGCGCAGGGCGGAAAAGGAAAGGATCTGGTGCATTTCTTCAATGAGGATGGTCTAGGAGCGATCGTGAATTCCTCCAGAGGCATCATTGCGGCCTATAAACAGGAGACATATGCAAAGTTTGGTGCGGAGCATTTTGGAGAAGCATCTCGTGCGGCTGTGGAAGATATGATTGCAGATATCCGCGGGGCGTTGGAAGCGGCGCTTTGATGCGGAACTTCAATCCAGATGCGAAACTTCAAATAGGAGAAAGAGAAGATGAAATATAAAGAATCGGCCACAGTGGTCGAACAGAAAGAGATCGCTTCCGGGATCTACAGTCTGTGGATACAGACAGAACAGATCGCAAAAGAAGCGAAGCCAGGGCAGTTCCTGTCCCTGTACAGCCGGGATGAGAGCCGGATGCTCCCTCGTCCCATCAGTATCTGTGAGATTGACAGGGAAAGCGGGAAGCTCCGCATGGTGTATCGGATAGCTGGAAAGGGAACGGAAGAATTTTCTCATCTGGCCACTGGAGACCGGATCGAGGTTCTGGGACCTTTGGGAAATGGTTTTCCTCTGGATACCGGCGCAAAGAAGGCGTTCCTCATGGGTGGCGGTATCGGGATTCCACCCATGGTGCAGCTCGCAAAAGAGCTGGATATGGAGGTACAGGTGATCGCAGGTTATCGGGACGAACAGTTCCTGGCCGATGAACTGGCAGCGAACGGCTCTCTCTACATTGCAACCGAAGATGGAAGCGCCGGCACAAAGGGAAATGTCATGGATTCAGTCCGTGAACATGCACTGACTGCGGATATCATCTATGCCTGCGGACCAAAGCCCATGCTTCGTGCCATCAAGGCATATGCAGAAGAACAGGGAATCCCATGCTGGATCTCCATGGAAGAGCGGATGGCCTGCGGGATCGGGGCATGCCTCGCCTGTGTGTGCCAGTCAAAAGAGGTGGACGGGCATACCCATGTACATAACAAAAGAGTGTGTAAAGACGGTCCGGTGTTCTTAAGTACGGAGGTGGAGCTGTGATGAATACAAAAGTAACCCTTGCGGGTGTGGAGCTTAAGAATCCGGTCATGACCGCTTCCGGGACTTTTGGCTCCGGTGCGGAATACAGTGAATTTTATGATCTGGGTGTGCTGGGGGCAGTGGTGACCAAAGGGGTTGCCAGCGTGCCATGGCCGGGGAATCCCACACCGCGTATTGCGGAGACAAAAGGCGGCATGCTCAATGCCATCGGTCTTCAGAATCCCGGGATTGACGTATTCATAGAGCGGGATCTTCCGTTTTTGAAAAAATATGACACGAACATCATTGTAAATGTCTGCGGGAAAACGGTGGAGGACTATTGCGCAGTCGTGGAACGTCTGTCCTCAGAGCCGGTGGATCTTCTGGAGATCAACGTATCTTGCCCTAACGTCAAAGAGGGCGGTATCGCCTTTGGACAAGACCCGAAGGCTCTGGAAGCTATTACCCGGGAAGTGAAAAAGTATGCTCGTCAGCCGATCATCATGAAATTGAGTCCCAATGTGACGGATATTACGGAGATGGCAAGGGCGGCAGAAGCCGGGGGAGCGGATGTACTCTCCCTGATCAATACGATTACAGGCATGAAGATCGATATCCACAGAAGGACTTTTGCTATCGCCAATAAGACCGGTGGCATGTCCGGCCCGGCGATAAAGCCGGTGGCCGTCCGCATGGTGTATCAGACCGCCCAAGTGGTGAAGCTTCCGATCATCGGCATGGGCGGCATCTGCAGTGGGGAAGATGCCATGGAATTCATTCTGGCAGGAGCCACAGCTGTATCTATAGGAACTGCGAATTTCGCAGATCCGTATGCGGCAAAGAAAGTGGCGGAAGGAATCGAAGCCTATATGAGACAGTACCAGGTTGAGGATATCCAGGAACTGGTTGGTGCTGTCAGATAGATGAGAAGGAAACCGATTGAAACCAGAATGCAAACATGATAAAATATGGGAAATAGAATATTAGATACAGGTGAAGGATTCATAGAATAAAGGAGATAACAGGAAGATGGAACAGTATAAGCAGGAATTTATCGAATTTATGATCGACTGCCAGGTCCTGAAATTTGGAGATTTCGTGACTAAGAGCGGCAGGAAGACTCCGTTTTTTGTAAATACCGGATTTTATCGTACCGGAACACAGCTTCGGAAGCTGGGAGAATATTATGCAAAAGCGATCCATGACCATTTTGGACTTGATTTTGATGTTCTGTTTGGCCCGGCATATAAGGGAATCCCTTTGACGGTGGCGGCCACGATCGCCATTAGCGAGCAGTATGGGAAAGATATCCGCTACTGTTCCAACCGAAAAGAAGTCAAGGACCATGGAGATAAAGGCATCCTGCTGGGAAGCCCCATGGGGGACGGAGACCGGGTCGTGATCATTGAGGATGTGACGACGGCAGGGACCTCGATTCAGGAAACGCTTCCGATCATCCGTGCACAGGGAGAGGTACATCCGGTGGGCCTTGTGGTATCCGTAGACCGTATGGAGAGGGGACAGGGCGAGAAGAGTGCACTTCAGGAGATTCAGGAGCAGTACGGTCTTCAGACGACTGCCATTGTGACGATGGCGGAAGTAGTAGAGCATCTATATAATCGTCCATATAAAGGAAAAGTTATCATTGATGATGTATTAAAGGCAGCAATTGACGCATACTATGAACAGTATGGGGTATCATAGGGAGGATATTCGCATGAATAATGAGAAAACTTATAAGACTATGGCAAATGTGGGGGCCGGGGATCTGGCGATCGGGATCATTGTTCTGGTGACCGGTATCGTGACGGGGATCCTAATGATCATCAACGGAGCCCGTCTGCTGAAGGGGAAATCTGACCTGATGTTCTGACAGGATGATGGGGGCTGACGCAAGATGACAGGCGACACCCCCTTTTGCAATAAAAGGAGCTTTATGTGAAAAGAGAGACAGAAAAATATGTCCGGCACACATGCCGCATTTTCTTTTGCCTCTATCTTCTGCTTCTGGTATATCTGATGTTTTTTGCGGAGGATTGGGGGCGTACCATGCTGGAAGGAGATTATCGTTACAATCTGGTGCCGTTTCTGGAGATCAGACGCTATATCACATACCATAGACAGATTGGCCGGTGGCGGGTGTTCTGGAATCTTCTTGGAAATGTGATCGGTTTTGTGCCGTATGGCGCGCTTCTTCCTGTGATACAAAGGAAAAAGACGGGGTTTTTTAAGGTTGCCCTGCTGAGCTTTGAACTGACGCTTTTCATAGAGATCTCCCAGCTGATCCTCCGGGTGGGAAGCTGTGATGTGGATGACATGATCCTCAATACCCTGGGCGGCTGTATCGGATATGGAATCTATCGGCTTGTATTTTGGAATAAGGAAAAGGGCATTTATGAAAAGGCGATATAAATTCACAGTCAGAAATCTGTCCCGCGCTGGGATTCGTTCAAGTGTCCGGGGCATGATAGCCCTGCTTTTGACAGGTGGCATGGTAGCCACCGCCTATATGGAATATGGACAGGCAGGAAAGCAGATCGCTGTTCTGGGATTACTTGCGCTGCTTCTGGCGTTGACTGGATTGTATCAGGGAATCCGGGGGCTGGGAGAAGAAGATACGTATAAAGGATTTCCGTATATGGGATGTGTGCTGAACGGACTGGTGTTGTTGGCATTTGTGGGCATCTATCTGTTGGGAACAGGATGGTGAGAAAAAGATGGAAGAGATACGGAAGGAACGCTGGCAACTTGCCAGTGACCGGATCAGAGAGATTGCAAAAATGCCCGAGGTGAATGGAAACCTCGGTGATTATTTTAAAAAGACGGCAGAGTTTCTGCTGCTCATGCTGGAAGCATGGGAAAAAGCAGGGAATAGTGGGTTGAAGGATGCTGCTCTGGAAGAACTCCGGACATGGAATGACAGACTCTATGGAGATATCACAGGGGAGGCATACGAGTCGAGCTATGCGAACCCGGCTTATGCGGTGTCCAGGCTTACGGATACCTATGGACAGATCCTGGCCTTTGTATATGCGGAGCTTCGGGGAATGATCGTCTATGCGTATGAACAGCGGGCGGAAGAAATGCTTATCTGCATGGAGCTTTTTCTGCAAATATACAGTGAATTTGAGGGCGGTGCTGCTCCATCCAGGGAACAGCTGGCATCGGACGTGTACTGGTTTATTAGCGATTACAGTGATGTGATGGTGGCAGGAAGGGTGAGGGAACAGCTTGACCCGTCTCTGTCCTTCGCAAGGGACATTATCATGGAAGCGGATCTGGAGGATCCGCGGTATCTGTACCAGTTCGGAGAATATATCAGTGATACGGAGATTCGTATGAGTCGGTATCTGGCAGAACTCTCCGAAGACGAGATCAACCGGATCGCCTCCGTATTTACAGAAGGTTACCGGATTGGATTTGAGGTGGCGGGAAAACCATTACATAAGAAAAAGACGGTTAATATTCGTTATTGTCTGGGCTTTGAAAGGATTATTCGACAGGCGGTAAAGAATTTTGAAGCCATGGGGCTTCAAAGCATCATCTATCGTGCAGCTGCGGGCAGGGTAAATATGCGGGAGGCCAGCAAGATCGGGTATTACGGGTCTTCTCCCAATAAACAGTATGATTATGATCATAAAGGAGACGCGGCGCTTTTTATGGATAAGGCGTTCGCGGAGCGGAAGATCGGTGTACTTAAGACGGCATATGAGCAGTATCGGGAGCTGGCGAAAGCACATGGCGGACCGGCTGTGATGGAGATCTTTGGTGAGATTCCGTTTGTGCCGAAGACAAAGCCGGAGGCTCTGAAACTGGATGAGAAGCAACAGGAGGTTCAGGTATCTTTGAACAGCCGTATGGGACAGCTCACCAACGAATATGTTCCCGGAGAAGAGCGGAGCTATACGATCATTGCTTTCCCGGTTCCGGATATCGGAGAACAGTTTGAAGAGATCTTTGCGGAAACAGTGAAGATCAACACATTGGATTACAGGACCTGGCAGGAGATCCAGCAGAAGCTGATCGATATGCTGGATACGGGAGTATCTGTCCATATCCTGGGAAAAGAGAAGAACCGAACGGACCTTCATGTGGCGCTTGTTCCGGTTCAGAACCCGGAGAAAGAGACCGTCTTTGAAAACTGTGTGGCGGATGTGAATATTCCGGTAGGAGAGGTATTCACGTCACCAAGGCTTCAGGGAACAGATGGAGTACTTCATGTGATAGGCGTCTATCTGGACGGGCTGTTCTATCAGGATCTGGAACTTACCTTCCAGAACGGCATGGTTACAAAATACAGTTGCGGGAATTATGAGACAGAAGAAGAGAATCAGCGTTACATCCGGGAAAATGTACTGATGCATCATGAGACGCTTCCCATGGGATAGTTTGCAATCGGAACCAACACGACTGCCTATATGACAGCAAAGCAGTATGGGATCGGAGGGCGGTTGCCGATCCTGATCGCAGAGAAGATGGGGCCGCATTTTGCAGTGGGCGATACCTGTTTTTCCTGGGAGGAGGATGTGGCGACCTTTAATCCGGATGGAAAGCAGATGATCGCAAAGGAAAATGAATGCTCTGCACTCCGGAAAGAGGATATCAAAAAAGCATATTTTAACTGCCATACGGACATTACGATTCCTTATGA
>CAMWMT010000031.1 GCA_947175375.1 uncultured Clostridiaceae bacterium
GTATTACCGCCCAATCCTTCCGGCAGGCCAGAGGACTTCGACACTGGATGCGAAGATCACTGTACCGGCAGAATTTGATAAAGACAACTTCAACGTCGTCGTGATCCAGGAATGTACGCCGGTAGTTTATGATGAGAATGGCGAGGCGACGGCGGACTGGACCACCGTCTATTCTGGCTATCAGGAAGAGGGGGCGACTGGCAGATGAGAAAGAGAAAGAAAGTCTCTAAAAGTATGAAAGTGACATATGGTCTGCTGGCGTTGGCAGTCGTACTGCTCCTGGGAAGCTCACTTGGAGGCGCCCGGGCGGCTCTGACCTATTACAGTGAGAATTATGTAGCGGAGATCACTGTCTCTCAGATCGGAGTAACCCTTCTGGAGAACGGTGAGAAGGTCAGCAGCCGGGATTACGATAACAAGGGCTGGAAAGAAAGCAATAACAGGAATGAAAATGGTTCTTCCACCGGCACCCTGCTCCAGAACATGCTGGCAAAGGATGAGAAGCTGGTGCTCAATAAAAAATATCCGGAGGAACTGGCAGTCCTGAACAGTGGGTCCATTGATGAATATGTCCGAGTTCGTGTCTACCGGTACTGGATGAAAGACGGGAAGAAAGAGACAACGCTGGCGCCGAGTTTGATTGAATTGAATCTGGTGAACACAGATCACTGGGTGATGCGTCCATCTGACAGAGAAGAAGGCGAGCATGAGTGTATCGAACTGTACTATAAGGGCGTTCTTCCGGCTGGCAGCATGACGGAGCTTTTTGCGGATACAATCCTTATCGACGGGTCGCTGGCTTCCGAAGCCCGCATAGAGACGAATGGAAATGTAATCACGACCGTCTATAAATATGACGGTGTGGAATTCCACGTGGATGTGGAAGTGGACGCGGTGCAGACGCACAATGCGCAGGATGCGATCAAAAGCGCGTGGGGAATCGACGCGTCTAAGCTTGGGATTTTGTAGAAGGAGGACGGAGAATGAAGAAAAGATTCTTGGGATCAGGCCTTGCGCTGCTTCTGCTCCTTGTATCCTCCGTGACCGTGTATGCGGAAGAACTGAAGGGAGCGTCCGGATGGGAGGTCGTCTTTAACGGTAAGAAGATCGAGAGCAATTTTACCTCCGGAGGCATAGCAGATGAGATCAATGCCATGCAGCCGGGTGATTCCGTAGAGATCACGGTTACTTTGAAAAATGATTTTAAGGGCCAGGCGGACTGGTATATAAAAAATCAGGTGCTGGAGGCTCTGGAGGATGCCGGGAACGCGGAAGGAGGCGCCTATGATTATCTGCTGACGTACACGGATATGAACGGCGAGACGACGACTCTGTATTCCAGTGAGAAGTTCGGCGGAGAAGGCAGGTTCAGCGGACAGGGACTTCATGGAATGACCAGTTCACTGGAGAATTTCTTCTATCTGGACCGGATGGGAGAAGGCAGTACCGGCGTTGTAAAGCTCAAGGTAGCGCTGGATGGCGAGACACTGGTGAACAATTATCAGAATACTTACGCAAAGCTGCAGCTTGATTTTGCGACAGAGGTCATACAGACGACACCGGGCACACCGGATACCAACAGAGAGGATACCACCATCAACCGGGAGAATTCTTCTTCGGTCAGACGTACCAGATCCGTACAGACGGGCGATCAGTCGCCGATCATACTGTATCTGTCGTTGATGGTCGCGGCCGCGCTGGGGATAATTATCGTGGTTTTCTTCCGCCTGCGCCGTGAAGAGGAAGGAGAAGCGGTGTCAGAACCCGCAGTACCGTCAGGAAAGAGGAGGCGGAGATAGTATGAGATATCTGAAAAAAATATACAGCAGTCTTCTAATCCTGTCCATGATGGTCATGATGGTCGGACAGACCGCCTTCGCAGCGGAGGAAGAGTATACGTATACAGTGAGGCTGTATGCGGGAAATCAGGGAGTGCTCACGGGGACCGGTGTGTCGGTATCCGGCGGCGGCAGTATCTCTTATGGTCGGGATGAGATCGTGATCCGCGGGCTGAAGTACGATGATGTCGTGTATATCACGCCTCAGGAGGCGGCGAACGTAACGGACGAGAGATATTACGTGAAGGGAGTCAGAAGATCCGGAAGAGATAATTCGGAAGCGGTAGAAGCATCTTTCCGCGTTGCATGCGACAGAGATTATGTCATAGCGTATGGTATCGTGGGAGACATGGCGGCTTATCGGGTGAATTATCTGGATGAAGACGGCAACAGCCTTCTGCCTTCTAATACGTATTATGGACCAATCGGGGAACGTCAGTACGTATCCGCCCGTTATGTGGACGGATATCAGCCGGATGTGCTCAATCTGGTGAAGACCTTGTCGGACAATGAAGCAGAGAATGTGTTTGATTTTCGATATACGGCGGTCAGTACCGGTACGGAAACTCCGGGGACGACTACAACGCTGCCGGGTACGGTGACTGTGACAGAGACAGGCGGCGGAACGGAAACTACAGAGGTTGTGACGGGCGGAGGAGCAGGAGCAGGCGCCGCGACCGGAGGTGCGGGAGCAGCCGGAGCCGGTGGAGCGGATGCAGATGCCGCTGGAGCCGATGGAGCGGATGCTGACGAAGCAGCCGATGCCGGAGTGGATGACGCTGCAGCGGATGCAGGTGATGCAGTCGGAGGAGATGTGGTGTCCAGTCCAGACGAAAATGTGCCGCAGTCCAATCTGCAGAATCTGGATGGTGATGAAGAGGTGCCGTTGGCGATCGGGCCGGATCAGGCAGGCACCAGAATGGGTTATCTTCCTGTCTATATAGGGATCAGCGCCGTGGCCATGCTGACGCTGCTGGTAACGGCAATCGGCCTGAAGAGAAGGCAGAAAGCCCGGATCGCAGGTCTGGATGACAGGAAAGAGCCATGAGAAAGAAGAGAAAAGAAGAGAAGCATATCGCCGGCAGTATCTGCAGTGTGACAGGAACCACCCTGATCCTGCTGGTGATCCTCCTGTGTTCCCTCCTGGTCTTGCCGGGGGCGCTGGGATTCCGCATGTACAATGTACTTAGCGGCAGCATGGAACCCACGATACCGGTTGGGGGCCTG
This sequence comes from uncultured Clostridiaceae bacterium, assembly GCA_947175375.1. Lineage (GTDB taxonomy): Bacteria > Bacillota > Clostridia > Lachnospirales > Lachnospiraceae > Hominiventricola. Next base: position 3,066 of record CAMWMT010000031.1, read on the forward strand.
CTGTATGTCCGCACAGGACCGCCGGAAGCAGTAGAGGAAGAGGATATCATTGCTTTTTACAGCTCTGTGGAGGATGGCGGGATCATCGCCCACCGGGTACTGGAGAACAATGTGGTGTCCGGACTCTTTCATACAAAGGGGGACGCCAACGAGCATGAGGACCCGACGCCGGTATCCTACGACGCCTATATCGGTAATGTGGTGTTTACCCTGCCTTACGCCGGAGAGATATTAACCATTATGACCTCTTTTTACGGGAAGATTGCTGCGATGTGCGTTGTCCTGCTGGGCGTGGTACTGAATCTTATCGGATCCAGAAGACGGTCAGCATGACGGAAGATAAAAAGATAATAAAAAAAGGCTGCCGGAAAATGCAGTCCCAGTTGTATGATAAGCAGCGCTGTGTGGATTGGAGCGGACTGAGAAATGGCTTTGTCTGTCTCAGGCGGACTTGATATGTCCGAATGAGACAGACAAAGCCATTTTTCTGTCCGATACATTCCATACGAGCGCTTATCATACAACTGGGACGGAGTTTCCCGATAGCCTCTTCACTTTTATTTGTGAAACAGTCTCTTGAAAAATCCTTTCTTCGGCTCGGGCTTCTCAATGCCGCCCCGCGCGCCTTTGATGGCGGTGATATAGATACCGCTTACGACAACCTTTACTTCCTTCTTCACCGGAAGCAGTTCAAAGACCTTCTCATCCGCGACCAGGTTCATGACCTTCGGACCGATCTTTGCCTTGACGATCGGCATCTTGGACCGGCGCAGGTACTTTGGCACCTGGTCAATGACCATGGCAGGCAAGCCGGAATCCTTTACTTTCAATCGTTTCTTATCAATGATCAGCATGCTGACGGTCTGTGCCATAGCATCCAGCTGTGCCTGGCTCTCGGCCTGCTTCTTCTGCATCTTGTTGCCGAAATAAGTCAGGGCTATCACAATGGCGACAAGGATGATCACGATGATTATCAATACTCTGACAAACATGGTATTTTATACTCCTTCTGTTATAGTTCTGCAGCCGCTTCCATATGGCACAGGCAGCCGCTGCCTTTCGTATTATGGTCTTTATTGTAGCATCGTTTGCGGTAAAATGCAATATTTGTAATTCCGGAATGATTGCGGTATAATGAAGAAAATCAAGATTTTGACGGAAAACCTATGAAAAAACTGAGTGAAAGATACAATAATGCCCGTTTTCGGACAAAACTTCTGCTGATATTCGGCGTTACTTCCCTGCTTCCGCTCCTGGTCATCCTCGTGATCTCTTCCAGGCTGAATACCCGTAACATGACGGACCAGGTGGACGAGCTGATGATCGTAAACCTGCGGCAGATCGCGGAGCGGGTGAACCTGAACCTGGAGATCTACACGAATGTTCTCTATCAGATCTATCAGGATGAGGAGATCACGGAAAATATCAAGATTCTGCTGGAAGATTCGGATACTGGTTATGCGGCCGCCTACAACCGGATCAATGACCGGCTGAAACAGTACAATACGACGGAATCCGGTGTCCGGTGCACCAGCGTGATCTGTGCGGACGGCACCTCGGTGGTGTATGATTTCGGAAACGGTTCCGCCATTGATCATCTGTGGAAAAATTATAAGGACTTGCGGATGACAGAGCCTTATAAAGAGGCAGAGGGCCAGCCGGGGATGGTAATCACGCCTACCATGACCTTTAAGGAACGGGAGGGCTCCAGACAGGAATGGTATACCCATTATTTTCATATTGCAAAGAGGGTCTTTGACCTGGAAAATCTGGAGGCCGGCAGTATTGCCACCATTGTCATGTCGGTGGACGCGAACGCGCTGAACCGGATCTGCAACGCAGGAGAGACAGAGACCGGTATCAATTTCATCATGGATCAGGATGGCCGATGTATCTCTTATCCAGATGAAGATTTCTCGGGGCTGAAGAAGAAAGACAGCCTCTCCATTGAGGAATTTGTGCATCTGTCCGGCTTTATGGAGAACCGGGACATTTCTGTGACATCGTACAAGGACCCGGTTACGGGCTGGATCTTCTACAATGCCTATGACCGGGAGTACATCCTGCGGGACGTGACCCGTTCCCAAAGGCTGTATATGGCCATCGGCGCTTTTGCGATGCTGATCTCGGCATTTGCGATCCTGGGTCTGGTCCGGCAGATCAACCGTTCCGTGGATGAGGTGATCGGTGGAATCCAGCGGGTACAGGGCGGAGACATGGATACCCGGGTGAAGGTAATCTGCCGGGATGAGATTGGAAAGATCGCAGAGAATTTTAACCGGATGACCGTGCAGGTGAAGAACCTCATACAGGAGGTAAAGACGGCAACGGACCGGCAGAAGAATGCGGAGATCCGTGCGCTGGAGGCTCAGATCAATCCTCATTTTCTGTATAATACTCTGGATTCCATCAATTGGATGGCCATTGAGAAAGAGGAATATGAGATCAGCCGGATGATCCGCAATCTAGGAATCATCTTGAGATACAGTGTGGATAAGAGCAATTCCATCGTGACAATCCGTCTGGTGGAGGAGTGGCTGGACCGGTATATCAGCCTCCATCAGATGCGTTTTGATCATGTATTTTCCTATCAGATCCATGTGGAGGAGGAAGCAAGGGACAAGAGAATCCACAAGCTGATTCTGCAGCCTTTTGTGGAAAATGCAATTCTGCATGGCCTGAAGGACAAAGAAGGCGGTGGGCTTCTCTATGTGGATATCGGATTGTCGGAAGATCAGGAGATGCTGCATATCATCATCGAGGACAACGGCAAAGGGATGAGCGAGGAGCAGCAGAGACAGTATAATGATCCGCAGAAGGCCATTGTGGACGATGGACGGGGAATTGGTCTTCATAATGTATTTTCTAGAATCTGGATGTACTATGGAGAGAGTGCATCTTGGAACATCAAAAGTATTGAAGGCATGGGGATGGTCATTACCATCAAGGTGCCAGTGATCGGGCAGGAAACGTTATGAGAATCTTAGTGGTGGAGGATGAAATAAAGATCAGAAAGGGCATCGCCAATCTGATCAACAGGCATACGGAGCATACAGTGATCGGAGAGGCGAAGAACGGCGTGGAAGGCTGCGAGATGGCGCTTAAGTATCAGCCGGATGTGGTGATCACGGATATTCGCATGCCGGAGATGGACGGGCTTGAGATGATGCAGAAGCTTCAGGAATACGGGGGTTCCTGGCATTTTGTCATCCTGAGCGGCTACTCGGAGTTCGAGTACGCCAAGCAGGCGCTCCGCTACGGAGTAGAGGATTATCTTCTGAAACCTCTGGCGCCGGAGGATGTGACAGGGCTTCTGGCTTCCATACAGGAGAAGATCGAGAAGGAGCGCAGGCAGAATCAGGGGAAGCCAGAGAAGAAGCTTCGGGATTATCTGATTGAAAATGAACTGAGTAGTGCGGCGGATCTGGCAGCATACTGTGGATATCCGGAGAACGGAATCTTTAGGCTTTTGTGTGCCTATATGGGAAATGCAGGTCAGGAAGATAAAAATGTATGTTCGGATCGATTTGAGAAGCTCAAGCAGAGCTTTCCAGAGCAGAGGATGCACTGGTTTTTTGTGGAGAGTACCAGAGAATTCATCTGTATTCTGGAGGATCAGAACTGGGAGCAGATTCGGGAAGAGCTGGAGAGAAAGCTTCTGAACCGGAAGCTGTCCGGTGGCCCCTGGGTGTGGGTATCCGAACGGGCAGAAGGGTTGTCGGGGCTCAAGGAAGCATATGAGCGATTGCGAAGCCGCTATGTGTACGGCATGGTGCTGGGATATGACCAGTTTCTAACCAGAGAGCAAGTGGAAGCGTTTGCACCGGAGCCGTATCAGTACCCGAAGTCTGTGGAGAACCGTCTTCAGAAAGCATTTTACAAGGAGAGCCTGGAGGAGTTTGAGGAAGCGGCGGAGCAGTTTCTGGAGAATTTGCGAGGGATGCCGGTCATGCCAGGACAGATCAAGGAGTGCTTCATGAAGATGGCAGATTTTCTAGGTAGTCTGGCGCAGGAGCATGATAGGGGAATCTATGAGCAGCTTCAGAAACTGAACCTGGTTCGGCACATTGGCGGCGCAGTGACTAGGCAGGAGCTGGAAGGAGTGTTTCATGAGCTGGTAAGCGCGTTCCTTCAGCATATGGGGCGGCAGGAAGATATCAGTAACTATACCATCCGGCGGACTATCGACTATATCCGGATGCACTATGCGGAGAGCATTTCTCTGGAAGGAGTGGCTGCGATCCTGGATATTACGCCGGAATATCTGAGCACCCTGTTCAACCGGGTGATGGGAGAGAACTTCTCAGTATTTCTGAAGAAATTTCGGATCAGTCATGCGAAGCGTCTACTGAAGGGGACAGATCGGAAGATCTATGAGATTGCGCAGGATGTGGGGTATGGGGATCCCAAATATTTTAATCGGGTATTTAAGGAGGAAACAGGCGTATCGCCGGGGGACTACCGGAATCTGCAGAGGTAGGAAAGAGCAGAGATTAAAAAAGCGGGGGAAAGTAATGAGAGGGAAGAAGATGGCATGGGTGCTGGGACTTGTTTTGGTGGTCTGCGGCTGCGGAGACGGGAAATCCCAGGATTCATCAGAGGGGACTGAACGGGAGAAGATCGTCCTGTGGAGTTATTACGAGACGGAGGCGCAGCACGACGCGCTGGATGAGCTGATCCAGGGCTTTAACCTGGACCAGAATCAGTATGAAGCGTCGTGGGAATATGTGCCCATGACCGACTTTACGAAGAAGCTCATGATGGCTTACACGGAACAGGCGCTGCCGGATCTGGCGCTGATCGACAATCCGGAGATGCCAGTATGCATTCAAATGGGGCTTTTCGAGGACATTACCGAATTTCTGGAAGAGCTTCAGGTGGAGGAGAAATACTACCCGGATCTTCTGCAGACCGTCAGCGCGGACGGCCGTATGTATGGAATCCCGGCAGTCTGCAACAATGCGGCGCTGATCTACAACCGGCAGTATCTGGAGGAAGTAGGGATCGAGTCGCCAAAAAACAGGGAAGAACTGCGGACAGCGGCAGAAAAGCTGACCACAGAGGAACATAAGGGATTTCTCATGTCCGGGATTGAAGGAGAGCAGGGAGCATTCCAGATTCTACCCTGGATTCTGTCCACCGGGGAGCCGGCGAACGAGCTGGGTGGAGAGGGGACCGTGGAAGCTCTGACATTTCTCCATGAATTAATGGAAGAGGGATGGATGAGCCACAACTGCATCAATCTGTCTCAGACCGATGTGGCGCGGGTATTTGCAAATGGTGAAGTGGCCATGATGGAGAACGGTCCCTGGGTATTTCCCATGCTGCAGGAAGCGGGGATCGATTACGGGGTCATCGCGCTTCCTGCGGGCGGCCAGAACAGCGTGATCGTGGGCGGAGAGAACCTGGGGATCCTTCGGGGAAAAAATATCGAGGGCGCAAAGCTTTTTCTGGAATATTACAATGAAGACATGGTGCAGCGGAAATTCTGTGAGAAATCTCATTCCCTCCCGGGGAAGACGAATGTGAAGATGCGGGGTCAGTCGGATATGCAGGTCATCGAAGAGCAGATGAAGGGAGCCATCGTGCGTTCCGGGATCCCTTCCTGGAATACACTGTCCGGGGAACTGACGGAGGCCTTTTACCGGATGGCAGTGGGGGAGATCACGCCGGAGCAGGCGGCGGCCCGACTGAAATCCCGGGAAGTAAACTGACCTGAAAATATTCCACCAATCTTAAATAATTAGAATTACGAATGACAAGAACCTCTTTTATAATAGAACCATCAATAACAGGTTGACTGGAAGGGTCTATTATGAAGGAGGTTTTTATGAACAGAAAAAAGATGATCGCCGCAGGTCTGACTGCGGTACTTGCCACGACCATGCTTGCGGGCTGCGGAGGTTCCGGAAATAACAGCAGCAGCACAGGCGGCGACAGCGCACCGGCAGCAGAGAGCCAGACTGCGGACGCAGCAGGTGGACAGAGCAGCGGCGGTGGAAAAGAAGTCGTGATTTGGGATTATTTTGAGACGGATGCTCAGAAAGCGATGATGCAGAGCCTGATCGATGGCTTTAATGCATCTCAGAGTGAATTTACCGCATCTCATGTGTATGTGCCGTTTTCCGATTATGAGAAACAGCTGACACTGGGAGTTGCATCCGGGGAGCTTCCGGATCTGGTCATCATGGATGGCTGTGGTATGGCATCCTTTATCTCCATGGGACTTTTTGGAGATATCTCTGATGCGGATGTGAAATGGGACGAGTACATCGCAGGTCCTATGGAATCCACAATGATGGACGGAAAGCACTATGGTATCCCGTTTGCAACGAACTGTACAGCACTGTTCTACAACAAGGACATGTTCGATGCGGCAGGACTGGCTTATCCGGATGAGAATACTACATGGGATGATTTCAGAGAGATGGCAAAGGCACTGACCAAGGACGGCGTGTACGGCTTTGGTAATGCGGCAACCAATACTGACGAGGGTACATTCCAGTGTCTGCAGTGGCTGTATACCGCAGGTGGTTCCTATACGGACATCAAGAGCGGTGTGGATGCTTATCAGCTGATGCAGGATATGATCAATGAAGGTTCTTGGACCAAAGAGGTTGTGAACTGGACTCAGTCCGATGTCAACAACAACTTTATGGCAGGCAACCTGGCTATGCAGCAGAACGGCCCATGGCAGATCCCGGGTATCGAGGCAAACGCACCAGATCTGAACTATGGCGTGACGGTCCTTCCGAAACGCGATGCAAGTTCCGGACAGGCAACTTCCATCCTGGGCGGCGAGAACATGGGTGCTGTAAAGAAGGATGATATGAGTGGTGCTGTGGCATTTATCAAGTATTACGATCAGACCGAGGTCATGATCGACGCGATGAAGCAGTACGGTTCCTTCCCTCCGAAGACCGAGGCTGCAAAGGACACTTACTGGACCGAGGATCCGATCCAGGCATCATTCATCACACAGCTTGAGACTTCGATCCCGAGAGGACCGAGCGCTTCCTGGCCGTCTTATTCATCGGCGATCCAGAAGGGCTTCCAGGAGGTCATGACCTCTGCGAAGACACCGGAACAGGCAGCAGAAGATACACAGGCAGCGGTAGACGCTGTAAAATAAAAACAGTGCTGATGAGACTGTTGTAAGACATCACTCCCGGCGTCACGGACAAGGCGCCGGGAGTTTTTACAAAAATCTGCATCAGAGAAAAGGGGGATATTTCAATAATGAAAAAAGGAAAATTGAAATCCGGCACCTATCTGGGATTCATGTTCACATTGCCGGCAGTGATCTACATGCTGGTCTTCATCGGCTATCCGATGATCGAGAACCTGATCCTGAGTCTGAAGAATGTGGATGTGTACACCTTCGCACAGCCGGCGAACCAGCAGTTTGTAGGGATCGCCAACTATCTGGAGCTGTTCACGGATACCAATTCGATCATGACAAAATCCATCACCAATACGCTGATCTTCACCGTAGGATCGATTTTCTTCCAGTTCTTTATCGGATTTGGACTGGCGCTTCTGTTCAGTAGAAAATTTAAAGGATGTTCTTTCTTCCGGGGCGTAACCATGATCTCATGGCTGCTTCCGGTGACGGTCGCAGGTCTTCTGTTCAAATTTATGTTTGCCAGCAGCGGCGGTATCGTCAATCAGTTCCTGGTGGCACTCCACATACTGGATGCTCCTCTGGACTGGCTCCTGGAGCCCACGTCAGCCATGGTAGCAATCATCGTGGCGAATATCTGGATCGGTATCCCGTTCAACATGATGCTTCTGATCACCGGTCTTACCACGATTCCTTCTGAAGTATATGAGAGTGCTAACCTGGACGGAGCCAGCAAGTTGCAGACGCTGTTTTCCATCACGATTCCCATGATCAAACCGGCAATCATGTCCGTGCTGACCCTGGGCTTTGTGTACACCTTTAAGGTGTTCGACCTGGTATGGGTTATGACCAAGGGCGGACCGGTCAATGCCACAGAGCTGGTGTCCACCTATGCGTATCGTCTGTCCTTTGAGGAATTCCAGTTCAGCAAGGGCGCAGCGGCAGCGAACGTGCTGTTTCTGATCCTGCTGGTGGTTGGATGCTTCTATATCAAGCTGATCAATGACGAAGAGGAGGCTATGTGATGAAAAAAGATACGAAGGACAATATCAAATTATTTATAATCGGAGCCTGCATCTTTGCAGTGTTCATCTTCCCGTTGTACTGGATGGTCGTGACGGCAATGAAGACACAGACGGAGATCTTCGAGATTCCTACACCGCTCTGGCCGCGGGATCTGTATCTGGATGCATTTAAGGAGCAGCTGAGCCTGTCCGGAGATACGCTGCGGGGATTTAAGAACAGTGCGATCATCGCCTGCGGTGCAACACTGATTTCCACGATGTTCTCCATACCGGCTGCTTACGGGTTGGCGAGGTTCCGTTTTAAGGCGAAGAAGGGGCTAATCCTGTTCTTCCTCATCACACAGATGCTGCCGTCCACGCTGGTACTGACTCCTCTGTATATTATGTTTTCCAGAATGGGTATCTTGAACACTTATCTGGCACCGATCCTGGCGGATGCGACACTGGGTATCCCGTTCAGTATCATCATTCTCCGGACTTATTTTATCTCGATTCCAAAGGAACTGGATGAAGCGGCGAATATCGACGGATGCGGACATGTGCAGTCCTTCTTCCGGATCATGCTCCCCATCGCCAAGCCGGGTGTGATCGTGGCGGCGGTCTTCTCCTTTGTCTATGCGTGGGGTGACCTGATCTACGGTATTACCTTCATCACAAACCCGACCATGCGCCCGATCACGTCCAGTATCTACAACTATGTGCAGCAGTACCAGACGCTGTGGAACTCCACCATGGCCTTCGGTATCATCGCTATCATGCCAGTAGTGCTGATCTTTATCTTCATGCAGAAATACATCGTCAGCGGTCTGACCAATGGAGCAGTCAAGGCGTAGTTGGATGCTGCCTAGAAATGAAGAAACTTTAATCAGGAGATTATAGATGAGAAGTGAATCACTGGATCTGAGACAGATCACAATCAAAGATATATTCTGGACCAAACATATAAACCTTGTACCAGATACGATCATTCCCTATCAGTGGGATGTGATGAATGATCGAATCGAGGATGCGGAGTCCAGCCACTGCCTGGACAATTTCCGGATCGCGGCGGGGCTTCAGGAAGGAGAGTTCTACGGAGCGGTCTTTCAGGATACGGACATCGCCAAATGGCTGGAAGCAGTGGGATTTACCCTGTCCTGTTGTCCGGACGCGAAGTTGGAGAAGACAGCCGATGAGGTCATCGACCTGATCGCCCGGGCTCAGCAGGAAGACGGCTACATCAACACTTATTTTACCATCAATACGACAGAGAAAAGGTGGAGCAATCTGTGCGATGGCCATGAAC
>CAMWMT010000032.1 GCA_947175375.1 uncultured Clostridiaceae bacterium
GCCGAAGAAAATGCAAGACTGAATGGTGTTGAAGACCGGGTAACCTTCCAGTGCGCTGATGTCTTCGAGCTGCTGACCCATCTGGAACAGCAGGGAGAGTCCTACGACATAGTCATCCTGGACCCACCTGCTTTCACCAAGTCCCGCAGTTCTGTCAAAAATGCAGTTAAGGGCTACCGGGAGATCAATCTGCGGGGTATGAAGCTGGTAAGAAACGGCGGTTTCCTTGCCACTTGCTCCTGTTCGCATTTTATGGATCCGGATCTGTTTCAGAAGACCATAAGAGAAGCGGCCAGAAGCGCGCATAAGCGGCTCCGCCAGGTGGAATTCCGCACCCAGGCATGCGATCACCCGATCCTATGGGCGGCGGATCAATCCTATTATCTGAAATTTTATATCTTTCAGGTGTGTGAAGAGCTATAAAGGATATGGGAATCAGAAGAGAAGCTCTTAAATCTGTCAGACATCCCAGGGAATAACTACTATCAAACCGTATAAAATAATCACAAAAGGAGTCTCCACTCATGGCACCAGTATCAGCACAACCAAAAATCTGTACAGAAGAAGATTACAACAACTTACCAGAGAATGTCCGGGCGGAGCTGATTGACGGGCAGCTGTATTACATGTCAGCACCCAGCCGGATACATCAGAAAATATTATCAGCTTTGCATATCCGCATTGGTACTTATATCCTCTCCAAAGGCGGCTCCTGTGAGGTCTATCCCGCCCCATTTGCCGTCAGGCTGTTTGATAACAGGGATGATACCGTGGAACCGGACATCAGCGTGATCTGCGAACCTGACAAGCTTACAGACAGAGGTTGTTCCGGTGCCCCAGACTGGATCATTGAAATCGTTTCACCCAGTAACCCAGGTCATGATTATGTCAGAAAGCTGAATCTGTATGCAGATGCAGGCGTCCGCGAATACTGGATCGTAGACCCACGCAGCCAGAACATCTTTGTGTATTATCTGGAGCGTGAGCACGAAGAGGACTTTGGAGCTGAATCCTATACCTTCCATGATAAGGTCAAAGTCCATATTTATGACGATCTCTGGATTGATTTTAACGAGTTAAACTTATAGTGCAAAGCCTGATAGCAGAATAAAAACTTTCTGCCGCCTTTGTTCTGCTACATCTGTATCACTTCCCCCAGCTTAAAGGAATAGATCAGCCGCTCTTTCACCGGCCTGCCGGTGAGCATCCGGAGCGCCTGGTCGTAGTATTCCAACTGGGCATGATACCGCTCCACCAGTTCTCCTGCTCGGCTGACCCGGTCTGTCTTGTAATCTACGACCACGACTTCCCCCTCTTCATAGAAGAAAGCATCAATGATTCCCTGGATCAGTACCGTCTCTTCTGGATCCGCATCGGGAAATTCACTCCCCGGAAGCCCGATGACAAAAGGCTGTTCCCGATACAGTTCTCCTCGTTCCTTCGCTCTCTGCATCCTTTCGGCGAGACCGGTACCGGCAAAGGTCAGAAAATCCGCCGGCTTTACAATCTTCACATCTTCCTCTATGATCCTGCCTTCAGATACCAGACGCGCCAGTTCCTGTCTCACATGAGATAGTTCCGTCACATGTCCAAAATCCATACATTCCATGATCGTATGATAGACCGTTCCTCTTGCCGCACCGCCTTTCTCCTCGGTCTTTTCTACAAACTGAGGAATCAGTGGAATGATATCCGACTCCGGATACAGCTCTTCGCTGCTGTCCGACTCCTCCTGCATCCGCAGTTTCTTCAGCTCTGTCACGCTGTATTTCTGCTTCGTCTTCCGATCAGTATCCCATGGATAGCTCCAGGCAAGACATTTCTCGATCTGCCCATACAGTTCCTGGTCTTTTGCCCGAAAGAGAATCACTTTCTCCAGTTCATCCCGGGTCAATACCTGTTTCACCTGCTGCCGGACAGCATGCGCCACAAGACTCTCCAGAGATACTCTCTCAGTTCTAAGGCTGCTGCCCTCAAGACTTCTGCCTGACAAGATCCAGCCAAGGCAACTGTCCGCTCCTGAAAGCTCCATGAACAAAAGCTTCTCCGTTCCTTCTGATCCTTCCTCTTCCAGAAGCTTTTCTTTCGCCATGCCGGTCAGGATCAGCTTCTCTTTTGCCCGGGTCATGGCCACATACAAGATCCGAAGCTCTTCCCCCAGATTATCCAGAAGATTCTGCCTGCGGATAAATCGCTTCAAAAGCGTGGGACACCGCATCCGATCTTCCAGATCCACATAGTCCAGCCCGATTCCATACCGGCTGCTTAAGACTGCCTTGTCTCTGCTCTCCTGTTTGTTGAAGCTCTTTCCCATACCGGCAGCGAAGACCACCGGAAATTCCAGCCCTTTGCTGTGGTGGGTGCTCATGATCCGGACCGCTTCCCCGCCTCTGCCAGAGATATCCGCCTCGCCAAAATCCATCTGATACTTCTGAAGTCTCTCAATATATCGAATAAAATGGAACAGTCCATGATAACTGATCTTCTCGTAATCCTGTGCTTTCTGCAAGAGCATCTCCACATTGGCAAGCCTCTGCTCTCCTGCAGGCATGGCACGAACCTGATCCAGATAGCCGGTCTCTGTCAGAATCTGCCACAAAAGCTCGTGCATGGACGTGCAGGCAGCAAGCTCTCGGTATTGGTCTACCTGGGCATAAAATCTCTGCAGACGCAGCCGGAGTCCTTCCTCTGTCCCGTCCTGCGCGTACTGTCTGCAGGCTTCTCCAAAGCCTTTGTCCGGAAAGGCCGCCTTGATCTTTGCCAGTTCTTCTGAGGAAAATCCCCCCAGCATCCCATGCAGGGCAGCCGCCAGCGGAATCTCCTGATTTGGATTATCCAACACTCTTAAATAAGAAAGCAGTGTCTCCACTTCAAGAGTCTCAAAATATCCTGTTCTGGACTGAGCACTTGCCGGAATTCCTTCTTCCTGCAGCACCCGCACGAAAGTCTCGCTCCAGCCGGACATGGTGCGAAGAAGAATCACGATATCTCCCGGGCGTACCGGGCGCAGCGCACCATCCTCCGTCACCTGTTCCTCCCGAAGCATCCGATGGATCCGCTCCGCGATCAGATGTGCCTCTGCTTCCGGCTTTGTCCATCCACATTCCGGACGCAGCTCTTCCCATTCCTCCTGTGACAAGAGCAGAAGTTCTGCCTGACACGCCTCATTTTCCGGATAGGGCGCACCCACTTTCAATGCAGCCGCCTCATCGTATTCGATACCGCCCAGCTCCCGGCACATGATTCTTTCAAATACCTCGTTGACTGGCGTAAGCACTGCCTCCCGGCTCCGGAAATTCTGATGCAAATCGATACGCACACCCTTTTCTCCGTCCGCGTACTGCTCATATTTCTCCAGAAACAGTCCCGGCTCTGCCTGACGAAACCGGTAGATGCTCTGCTTCACATCCCCAACCATGAACCGATTGTCCCGGCCTTTGCGGCTCCCGCAGATGCTGTTCAGAATCGCTTCCTGCACCAAATTGCTGTCCTGATATTCGTCCACCATGATCTCTGCAAAATAATCTGCAAAGACAGACGCAGCCTCCGAGGGCACCAGCTCTCCGTCCTCTTCCCGGGTGAGTATCCGAAGTGCCAGATGTTCCTGGTCAGAAAAATCCAGGATATTTTTCTTCCGCTTCTTTTCCTCCAGACACTCCATAAACTTCAGCGTCAGCTCCGTATATACCTTTACATTTTCCGCTGTCAGACGCATCTGCTCCATCACAAGCTCCCCGGGAAGCTGAAAATACTGCTTCGCTAGCCCTTTCAGAGCATCCTTTACGTCGTTTCGGATATTCATGATCTGATCGCACAGTCCATCATCCGCGCCTGCCATGGCTTTGGAACGCCGGCTGGGAAGCCTCTTAAAAGAAAGCCCGCATACCTGCTCTTCAAAGGCTTCCATGCTTTCACATTCCAGGAGCTCCAGCAAAAGTTCTTCATCTGCATGCAGGACTTCCTCATAAGCCTGCGGACCTGAAGGAGCCTGTGCCATGTCAATAGCCTTTTCCAGCTGCTTTCTGCAGTCTCTGACCGTCTGCTTCAGCTCCTTTAAGATCGCCTCCACCCCTTTGAAATCTCTATAAGACGCTCCTTCCGGCAGTTCATACATTTCCTTACAGGATACAAGCCATCGGACCGGCTGCGGATTTGCTATTGCATATTCATAAAGCTGCAGAATCATATCTCCGATCCCGCTCCCCCGGTTCCCGCTTCCGTAGCTCTCTGCAAAACGAAGAAATTCCGGCCGCTTCTCCTTATGGGCTTCTTCCAAAAGCTCTTCCACTGTATCCTGTTTTAAAAGACGCATCTCTCCCTCATCCGCAATCCGGAAACTGGGATTCAGATCAATGGTATGAAAATAATTACGGATCACGTACAGGCAGAATCCGTGGATCGTCGTGATCTGCGCCCGCGCCACCAGCGCTTCCTGTCTCTGGAGCCATTCATTTTCCGGGTCATCCCTCAAACGTTCCGAGAGCGCCCGGCTGATCCGTTCTTTCATCTCTCCTGCCGCCGCTTTGGTAAAGGTGGTGATCAAAAGCCGGTCCACATCCACCGGATGTTCCAGATCTGTGATCAGCGAAAGGATCCGCTCCACCAGCACAGCGGTCTTTCCGGAGCCCGCCGCTGCGGAAACCAGAAGGTTCCGGCCTCTGGTATCGATGACTTTCTGCTGGTCTACTGTCCATGCCACACTCATATTTCATTCTCCATTCCATTTCTTCGCACTTCGGGTGTCTGATTGATGCTTTTCCAGCTTCTCCCAGATCTCCGACTGCTCCAGCGGGCGTAACCTGCGTTTCTCACACCCTTCCACGTTCCGGTCAAACCCGCAGACACTGTGATACCGGCAGAACCGACAGGCATCCTCCGTGCCCAGCTCATAGGGCTGCATCCGGATATCCCCTTTCAGGATCCGTTCTCCGTATTCCACCAGCTTCTTCTGTACATGTCTCGTCAACCGTTCAAACTGCTCTTCCGTAGCCACCGAAGAACCGGCCGCATAATCTCCGTCCTTCTTCAACCGCAGCGGAAGAATCTCTGAGACGGATGTTATCTCCCGATCCATAAGCGCCACGACCTCTTTATCCCCACTGGAGAGTCCATTCCACGAAAGCTCTTTTAACAGCCGCCTCTCCGGATCTTCCGACTCATCATAGTCCAGAAGCGGGTCCTCGATATGGTAATAGAACATCCCCGCCGGATACACCTCTCCCCCTTGAGCTCTTGTCATCTTCTCCATAGCCGCATTCAGATACACCACCAGCTGAAGCTGCAGACCATAATAGATGCTGGTCAGATCAAACTTTGTATTCCCGCTTTTATAATCAATGATCCGCACACAGGTCCTGCCCTCCTGCCTGCATACATCGATCCGGTCGATCCGCCCCCGAAGGCGCATCCTCTCATCCTCGGACAGCATCATGGATACACTGGAGAGCTGTTCCAGATTCCGGAAGGACACTTCCGTCTCCTCCGGCGCAAACGCTCCCTTCTGAAGCTGCCTTAAGATAGCCCACGCCGTTCGTTTTCCAATTCTGCGCACCCGCTCCAGTATATAGGCATCCTGCGCCCGGTCGGAAAGCACCCGGTCTCCATAATCCTCCATGGCATGCTCCAGCGCCTCTTCCATCCATTCGTCCCGCTTTTCCTCCGGCACATGGAACCAGTCATATTCGCTCTCTTCAATCCTGTCCGAAAAATATTTCAGTGCCCCATGGAACACATTTCCCAGATCCACCGCTTCCAGCCCGCAGACCTCCCGTTCCTTAAGTCCCAGCCCATACTGAAGGAAATGGGAATAGGCACAGGCGGCAAACTGCTCCAGCCTGGTTACACTTCCTTCCAGAAGGGTTCCGTACAATGCTCTTGCCACCGCTCTTGCAATCCCGCTTTCCTGACTGGAATAACAGGATGCATCCAGAAGCTTTGTAAGCCGCTCCTGCCATACTTCCTGATCTGCATACCATTGAAGCAGCGTCTCCTGAAAACGATCCGCTTTCTGGCAGCGCACCGCATGAAGCGCCTCTGTAAGCATGCCCACGCTTCCTTCCGCTGTCACCAGCCGGTCCCCGTATCCGGCATCCGCTTCTGTCAGTACCGGCACCCTGGGAAAAAGCTGCTGCACTTTGGCAATCAGCCAGGAGGGACGCAGTCCATTCCCGTCCGCATCTGCCAGACTCCAGCTTAGATACAGCCTGCGGGAAGGCTTCGTCAGATTCAGATAGATGTAGAATTTCTGGATATAAGCCTCCTGTCTGGAAGTGGGTGCCAGCTCCACCTCCTGCTCCGACAGGATCTCCCGGTCCATCTCTGACAGGATACCGCCCCTCATCTTATCCTTCGGAACGCTTCCTTCATTTACCCCTACAAAGAACAGCACCTTGATATCCTTCAGACGGCTTCGCTCCATATCCCCCACCAGAACCTGGTCGGTTCCTGCCGGAATCAGGCCCACCTTCATCTCGGACAGACCGGCATCCAGAAGCTCCGTATATTCTGAAAAGGACATCCTGCAGTCCCCCAGCAGCATGACCAGTTTGTCAAACAGCTCCATGACCATCCCATAGATCTGTGCATATTCCTTTGCCCGGGAATGGTCTCCCACTGCTTCAAAGCGTTCTTCGTACCTCTTTAACTGCTGCTGGATCTGAAGCATGACCAGATGATCGTAGACGGCACGGGTCATCCGGCTGGTATCCGTCTCTTTCTTTTTTAATTCCTTCCGCAATACCTTCAGTCCCTGGATTGCTTTTTCCCGCAGTGTATTCAGTTCCTCCAGCGCTTCCTCTTCCATCCCCCGAAGCGGCCGCTTCCACGCCCGGTTCCAGCCGGAGAAGCCCCGGATTCCTCTCGCGATCACATAGTCTTCCAGACGGTCAATCTCTTCTCTTGTCACCTCTGTCATACCGCTTCGCAGCATCCGGAACATGGATTCGTAAGAAAAATCCTCCTGGATCGCCGCAAGAAGCGCCCGCAGAAATTCCACAAAAGGATTCTTTAATACATCCTTCTTCCGGTCAATAAAACCGGGAATCCCAAGCCTGGAAAACACCTGTTCCATCAGGATTCCATAGACCGACAGGTCACCGGTCACCACAGCCATATCCCGATAGCGGAATTTTTCATCTCTTACCAGCTTCTGGATCTCTCTTCCCACAGCTTCCGCCTCTGCCCTAGGCGTATGGGCCGCATACAGCCGTATCTCATCCGTCTCTTCTTCCCATACCCGTTTTCCATGACGGAAGATCCCGGACTCCAGAAAGCACAGTGCCTCTGCTTCCCTGAACCTGCAGTTCCCAGCATCTTTCTTTATCACCGGCTTTCTGACCGGCACTTTCACTTCCTCCGCCAGCCGGACCAGCTCCCGGATTGTCTTCTTCGTCATATGGAACAGCTGATACTCTGCCCCTTTTGCAAAGGGGTTCTCCCGTCCGTCCAGCGTCAGGGTCACATAGACTTCCGATGCCAGAGCCAGCAGTCTCTTCAGCAGGCTGAACTGCACCGGAGTAAAACCAGTGTAGCCATCCAGTACTAGCACACTCCCTCTGACCACCTCAGACCGCTCCACTGTCTGCTCCAGTGCGCCGAGAAGCTCTTCCGCGGTCAGATATGTTCCTTCCAGATACTCCTGAAAGCTGTCATAGAGGACCTTCATGTCCTTTAATTTAAAATAAAGCTGCGGATTATCCTGATTGCGCTCCATCATCTTCAGAAGCTGATCTGAAGTCACCTGATACTGGACAAATTCCGAAAGCAGGGATTTTACCTCGGAGATATAGCCAAGCTTCTTCATATTTCCGCCCAGCAGCGTCAGTTCGTCCTTTTTCTCTTCTGCCAGACGCCGCAGGATCAGGTTCTTGCCGGTGGCCTCCAGAATCTTCCGGTGCTCCCCGCCCACTTCATCGAAAACCCGGTGGGCCAGACGCTCAAAGCTCAGTACATCGATATTCATGATGCCCCGTCTCGGATGCATCATGACCAGATCCTTCTGCGTCTGCATGGTGAACTGCTCCGGTACGATGACCAGGAACTGCTTCTTTGGGTCTGCTTCCGCTTCCTTTATGATCTTTTCAAATATGTAATGGGACTTTCCGGCGCCGGAATTCCCCAGAATCAACTGTAATGCCATCCGTTCCTCCGATCCTTCATATCAGCACTTTGTTCATACTGCCGCTCTCGAACCCTTTCAGATCCATAGTCACATAGGAAAAGCCCAGCTCACTCAGCCGCTTCTGCACCTGCTGATATCGTCCATCTTCCATCAAAGAAGGCATATCCTCCGGAAGAAGCTCGATCCTTGCCAAATTACCGTGCATTCGCACCCGCCGCTGGACAAAGCCCATCCCTGTCAAAAATTCTTCCGCCTGCTCCACCATGGACATCTTCTCCGGCGTGATCCGCTCTCCATACACGAAGCGGGATGCCAGGCAAGCCATGGAAGGCTTCTCCCAGGTGGGAAGCCCAAGTCTTCTTGACATCTCACGAATCTCTACCTTTGTAAAACCGGTCTCCTTTAATGGACTCCTGATCTGAAGCTCCTGAAGCGCCCGGAGCCCCGGACGATAGTCTCCCTGGTCATCTAGATTCGAGCCTTCCATCAGCGTCTCAAAGCCTTCCGCCGCTGCTGCTTCCAGCATCCTCTGAAATAACGTTTTCTTACACAAATAGCATCGGTCGGGCGGATTATCCGCAAATCCTTCAATGGAAAATTCATCCACCCTCTCAATCCGATGCTGGATTCCCTGCTGTCTGCAGAAATCTATCGCTTCCCGCAGCTCCCGCCTGGGCACTGCATGTAGGGAAACTATCAGAGCCAGCACGTGCTCTCCCAGCGCTTCCTTTGCCGCATATAACAGAAAAACCGAATCCACTCCTCCGGAAAAGGCGATAGCCGCCTTTCCCTCCGAAGCGATCCGGTTCTTTAACTGATTGTATTTTTTTTCCAGATCATCTCTAATTTCCATATTGTCTGCTCCTAAGCCGCTGCTGCCACCACAGGTCCATGTATAAGATACACCATCGAAATCAGAACCTGCAGGCATACCCGTGTAATGTACTCGCAGTCTTCTTCCACACTGCGGTATTTTTCCATATACTCTTCATGATTCCGACGGATATAAGCAAGAATATCCTCGACGGAATGCAGCATCTCATCTTCATCTGCACATAAAGTACTGGCTCTCTCCCGAATATAGGAACGAAGCCCGAATTTCAGATATTTCTCATAGATGCAGTGATCCTTCAGACTGCCTGGATAGTTGCTGTTGTGAGGAAACGTAAAATAATCCGCAATATAATGAAAGACCTGCCCCAGATCAATCATATACCGCATGGAATCCTCCGGACAATGCGCCGGATCCTCCATCAGGCTCCGAATCTTACGTTCCACCATGTCAATCGTCTCATCATACTCATGACGGACCGTCAAAAAAGACGGCCTGCAGTCCGGCAGCAGACTCCCTACATAGAATGCTTTCCATCTTCTTCTCAACACATCATCCCCGGACGCCTTTACCAGAAAACGCGCCAGTGAAATATGTGATTTCTTCCGCATGTAATATCCTCCATCCCCTCATGCCAATGTATCTTAAAATCGATTTTTATTGTAGCATACTTTGTGTCAGGATGCACGGACTTTTTATTGGTAATATGTATATCTGGTTTTAGTGCCGTTTATATGACGCCCTGTTTTTTATAAATACCAGCTTATTATCCTTTGATAGCTCTTCCCGAAACCGATAATCCAGCCGGTTAAAATCCTTAACCGACTCCAGCCCCTCTGCCCTTTGCTCTGCCAGATAACGCACCATCTCGCCTCTCGCCATCTTGGCCAGGGTTCCCTTCTCCACGATCCTTCCATCCAGCTCTTCGCCGAACACACAGGTAATAAACCGAATCCCTGTCCTGCTTTTCAGATACTGTGAAATGCACCTGCTGTATTCCTTTGACGCAAGATTCAGGATCAGATGATCTTCCTCAAAGAGATGCTCTGCCAGTGTATCGCCCCAGTAGGCATAGAGGGAATCCAGCTTCTCTCCACCAAGCTTTGCCTGCATCTCCAGACGATAGGGAACCACACCGTCAAAGGGTTTCAGGATTCCGTAGAAGCCAGAGAGAATCCGAAGGTGATCCTGCAGATATTCCAACGCAGTGTCTTCCAGAACCCGTGGCGCCAGATACTGGTATTGGATGCCTTCATAAGACAGAACTGCCGGTGTCAGCGACCGTTCCAGATTCATCTCCTGAAAGCGACGGTAATTCAGTTCTGCCAATTTGTCATTACATTTCCAGATTGCTTTGCACCGGGCATAATCCAGTGATTTCATGTATTCCATCAGATACTGCGTCCGATCCAGATGCATAGGAAGGTCCCTGTATGGAGCTGTGTCTGTGTCAATATTCATCTTTTTCGCAGGAGATATAATAAGCTTCATGAAAAATACCTCTCTTATGCCCCAGCTTTATGATTCCTATATTTGTGTACCATTTCTTCAATTTTATATGTCCGTTTTACTGTCATGAGCCTGACATTGAGCAAAACCTGCCTAAGGCTTTTCGAATCTTTCATCGATGCAATTCTTTTTGATTCGCGGAAACTGTCTACCTCTTCCGGGCTTAATACATGAATGTCCGTGTTAAATCCATATTTCATTTTTTCTTTTTCATCCCATGCCAGTTCTGCCTTTGTAATATCAATGATCTGATACTTGTCATCTACAAATGGCTGAAAACAGAAAGCATCCACATATTCCTTAAAGGTCTTAAAATGTTTCAGCCATGTACAGATTTCCAATTTGTCAACATATCTCAAAAGGAGGCATCCTTTCTTTTTAAGCTGCTCACAGATTGTCTGGTCATCCATATCCGGATTTTCTTCGATCAGATCATAAAAACACTTGATCTCGTACAACGTCAGGTCAACACGATCCTCAATATATGCATTAACACCTCGTTGACAATTATATTTACTATACCAATTCCTGCCACCATGAAACAATGGCCAAAGAAAACTTCCTCCAAGTGTACGTGTATCCCGTATACAGTCTGCCACAAAACTCTTTTCACCTCTCAATCTCATAAACAATCCATATGGATGACTCTCGTCCCATGCCCTTACTCTTTTCTTCCCACTTGGAGCCGAAAACCCAAACTGATCGGATCGAAGATATAAAACCGCTTTCAAAGAGTTTGCATCCCTTACCCAGATCCCGGCTGGCTGTTCATTACCTTTGACATATCCTGAATACACGTAACTCCATCTGTTGTCCATTTTCTTTTCCGTCTCTATTATCGTCAAAAAATCAACCAGATCATTATAAAATGCACTATGAACATCTCCATAAGTTTTATCCGGATCAATATAAGAATCTTTCTCTGTCCCTCTTTCTAAATATCTCAAATATTCGTCTCTGTCGCCGCCAAAATATTCCATCTCTGTTTCTCCATCCTTTTTCTTCTGCCACTTCCAGTATACATGAGTCCCGTACTTGACACAATGAAAACCGTCTTCCCAAAGCTTTCTATCCTTCTTCATTTACAGCCATTCTACATAAAACTCACTCATCATCATGCCCAGCCTTATGCTGTCACGCATCCCATGGAATGGAAACAGCATTTTTTACATTTCCATAATAAGTATACAAAGGAATTCCTGCCATTATTTCTTCCTCCGTGGCTGCTTCTAATTCCTCCTCCGTAAGGGTATGTTTAAACCCAATATATTTTTTATAGATCCCAAGTCCCACCACTTCCATATATTCACTGAAATCCTTCCATGACATAGCGTGCCGAGTTGAATAGGATTTCTTCAAAAGCTCCATGACCTGCGGAGTCATAAGTTCATCGCAAGCACCCTGTATGGCCATCTCTGTGATCGATACACCATCAAGGATCAGCGTCTCCTTTCCATACGCATACCAGACAAACCCGTTATACATCCACGCATCGAACCAGTAACTGTGCTGCACCGCATATCCATTGACACAAAACATACCATAATATGTATACCGGTTCAGTACACTTTCCCATCTACTGTAAAGTCCTGATCGATATCCGCCCAGGTTCGTCGCACACCGATATTTCACTTTCTTTTTCTTCAGGAAAGAAAGCAGGTCAAAATACGGCTTCATCTCACCCTCTTGATCCGGCCGCATCTCCATTCCGGAATCCGGGTTGTCAAAACCAATCTTCTCAAATGTGACACCATCATTACCCACCCATGCCAACAGAAAGCCTTCCCGTGCATTCCGGATACGCCTTCTTCCCAGATTGACCCTACAATATCCATTCCTGGACGTTTCCTTCGGCTCCAGCAAATAGAGTCCGTCGGTCTCCAGAAGAACATCCAGACAAGTTGCATTT
>CAMWMT010000033.1 GCA_947175375.1 uncultured Clostridiaceae bacterium
ATAATACACTTTAATGCTCTCAATTAAATAATTTTCATCCAATTCTTTATTATTATAATAAACTTTCCAATAATAGCATAACAGAGTATTCTCAATATCATCACTTGAACAATATAAGCGGCGTACAAGGTTTTTACAAAAATCACTAATTTTTTGTTCAATATCTTGTTTATAAAATATACATCCACTTCCAAATAACCTATCAAATTCATAGCTATCAATAAATGATTTTAAAACTGCTTTTAATTCCACTTCTGAATGTATTGGCTTCTTTTTACGATATATCCTTTTAATATCATTTATATATTCTCTCGCATCGTCTTTTATTTTATATTCATATTCTTCATCATAACCTAAACGGTCGATAAATAAGTACTCATTTTTTCTCCTTCTTAACCATTCGAGAAAGTCTAAAACAATATAATCTTTTATTGGTTGCATACTTTCACCTCATTTATCATCATGAACTGTATTGTTATATCACACAATAAATCAGCTTTAATTTAATCTAATCTTTTCAAAATACTATGTATCAAATAACCTTGAAATATTTCAACGCATCTTTAATAGCATCTACTTTCTCCGCTGTCGGATGTTTCCTCGGCTGTTTCAGTTCCTCTACCGCATTAGGAGCATCATACATCGGCAATCCTAAATCCCTTTTTACCTCTGCGATATATGTGGTATGTACCTTGAAGCCATACTTCGCTTCTATGTACTCCTTAATCATCTTATATGTAACTCGCTCTTTCGGCTTGTATGCTGCAGCTCTCTTGGCAATATTATCAAGTGGCACTTTGCCCTCACCCTCGCCAAACTCCACTTTTACGTTGATTACGCTGTCGGGTTTTTTGTGGGAAAGCATTACAACCGTCTCCACATGCACACTCCAGGCAAACATATCACACCCTTTCACCTCCCTAACCTCATACCCTTCCCCACACAGATACTTCAGATCCCGCGCCAGCGTCGCGCTGTCGCAGCTCACATACACGATCCGCTCCGGCTGCATCTTCACCATCGTCTCCAGCGCTGCCTGGTCGCACCCCTTTCGCGGCGGATCAACCACGATCACATCCGCATGAATTCCCTCTTCCTCATACATCCTCGGCAGCACTTCCTCCGCCTTCCCTACAAAGAACTCCACGTTTTCTATCCCATTGATTTTTGCATTCCTCTTCGCATCCTCGATCGCCTCCGGCACGATCTCCACTCCATACACTTTACCTGCCTTCTTTGCCAGGAAAAGCGAGATCGTCCCGATGCCACAGTACAGATCCCACACGGTCTCATGCCCTGTCAGCCCTGCATATTCCAGTGCCGTCTCGTAGAGCTTCTCCGTCTGCACCGGATTCACCTGGTAAAAAGACAGCGGCGAGATCTGATATCGCACATCCCGGATACAGTCTGTAATGTATCCCTGTCCCCAGACCGGGATCAGTTCCGTTCCCATGATTACATTCGTATTCTTTGTATTCACGCTGATCATGATGCTCGTCATCCCCGGAATCTCCTGAAACGATGCCGACAGCTCGTCCACCGCTTTCAGCTTTCTCCCGTTCAGAACCAGGCATACCATGATCTCCCCGGTAGCAAAACCCTTCCGGATCAGTACATGCCGCAGTACACCCTTCCCGGTGCTCTCGTCATATGCCGGTATCCGGTATTTCTCCATATGCGCCAGTATCTTTTCCAATATCGTCTGATTTTCTTCCACTCCAAGCCAGCATTCGGTACAAGGAATGATCGTATGGCTGCGCGCGGCGTAAAATCCGGTAACAGTCCTGCCGTCCTTATCCGTCCCAAACGGGAACTGCGCCTTATTGCGGTATCTCCATGGCTCCTCCATCCCCATGATCTTAGGCTTCTCCATTCCTTCCAGTCCGCCGATCCGGATCAGATGGTTCTGAATCTTCCTTGCTTTAAAATCCAGCTGCGCCTCATAATTCATCGCCTGAAGCTGACACCCACCGCACTGTCTTGCATAAGCACATCGTGGCTCCTGCCGGATCGTTGATGGCTCCACGATCTCCATCAGCCGGGCATAGCCATAATTTTTCTTCATCTTCATGATCTTCGCATCTACTGTATCCCCGATCACTGCATCCTTTACAAAAAAAGTGAATCCGTCCAGCTTTCCGATGCCTTCCCCGTCCACGCCCATATCCTCTATCTTCAATACAATACGATCATTCTTCTGCATGCTCTGTCTCCCTTATACCTATTACCGGATATATAATATAGGCGAAGCCGACACCCTGCCAGCTCCGCCTCTTTTTACGCTTTCCCTGTACGCCTGATATTCGATTCAAACAGTCGGTTATATCCCAGCCATCCCTGATTATCTCCGCCTGCCTTCAGCGCTTCTGCCATCATCTGCATATGCGCATCCGTGTTATCTGCAAAATTCAGTGCCACTGCCTCCAGAAGCGCCGGCTTCTTCGGCGAACCATACTCCAGCTCTCCGTGATGCGCCAGGATGCAGTGCTTCAGCTCATTTCCCAGTTTAACCGGAAAGCCAGGAATCCTGCGTATCCGTTCTCCGATCATCTCAGCACCGATCATGATATGTCCAAGGAGCTGCCCTGCATCCGTATAATCATTGGCAGGGAACGGAGACAACTCATATACCTTTCCGATATCATGGCACATGGCCGCTGTATACAACAGATCTGCATTCAGCAGCGGATATGCATGGACATAGTATTCACACAGCCTGGTGACGCTCAGCGTATGCTCCAGAAGCCCTCCCACAAATCCATGATGCACGCTCTTGGCAGCGCTGCTGAACTTGAAAGCCTTCACAAATGCGGCATCCTCCACAAAGATACTACGCAGAAGCTGCTGCAGGTACGAGCTCTCCACTCTGTCCACAAAACCAAGCAGCTCCCTGTACATTCCTTCAATATCCTTACTGCTCACCGGCAGATAATCAGACGGGTTATATTCTCCCTCCTGTACCTTGCGCACCCTCTTGACGTTCAGCTGGATCTGTCCCTGGAAGCTCGTCACATCCGCCATAATATCCACATAATCCAGGCTTTCAAATGCCTCGATCCCTCTGGAATTCGGGTCCCATATCTTGGCATCCGCCGTTCCCGTCTTATCCTGAAGGACCACATTTTCATATGTTTTCCCGGCTTTTGTCAAAGCTGTCTGCCGAGATTTACACAGATAGATGCCGGTAACACGCTCGCCCTCCCGCAAAGCTTCGATGTATTTCATAACTCTCTCCCATTCTCCCTATTCTAATATTTTCAGTTCCACGGATACCTCCAGTTCCTGGTACAGCGTCTTGTTCAGACGCTGGCAGACCACCTGGATATTCTGTCCGTTGGAACACTTCATCAGGAATGTTGTCACATCCTTCAGGTTCGTGACCGTCTGTCCGCTAATCGAAGTAACGATATCCCCAGGCTGGATTCCCGCTTCAAAGGCAGGGGAACCGATCGCCACATCCGACACATAGACCCCGATCGGGATTTCCTCTGCTTCCGATACGGCAGTAGTCACATCCGCTCCGGTGATCCCCATATATACTATGTCCTGATTGTTGGATAAATGCTCGATCACTTCCATAATGTCCGAGATTCCATAAGCCTGAACCGTTCCGCTCTGGCCTGTCACCTCATACTGATCCTGGATCAGTCCGATGATCTTGCCGCTCCAGCTGATCAGGATCCCGCTTCCGGAACGCGCTTTCGCAATATCCGTGGTAAGTATATGGCAGCTCCCGTCATATAACGCTGCCGTCTGGGATACAGAGGTCAGGTTCCCGTAAAGGATCGAACCATAATATCCGCCCGGACTTCCCAGCGCAATGATTGGTTCTCCGCTCCTTAAGTTCCTGGAGGAGCCAATATCCGCATATAGGATCACTTCCCGGGTACTTTCCGAGATATCACTCAGGTTCACGCTGAGGATCGCAAGCCCTGTATTTCTGTCATATTTTTTTAAAACAGCGGATGCCGTCGAATGGTCATAAAAAGTGACCTGAAGGCTCTCACTGCCCTCAACCTTTCCATAACTGGTCAGGATCAGAAGCTCCATCCCATTATCTTCTATGATCACCCCGGATACCGAGCTCTGGCTTGTATAAGTCTCATCAAACCAGTCCGTATTGGTCGTCACGGCCAGGACATTAACCAGGCTCTTCTCCACCTGTCCGCCGATCTGGATCAGCTGCTGGTACATCTTCTTGTAATCCTCAAGCTCAATGCTGACCTGCTCCGTAATATATACCGTGGATTCCTCCTGTATGATCTCCGGCTGTTCCTCCGGTTCCGGAAGCGTAACAGGCTGCACCTCCGGCTGTTCCGGCTGCGGAGCCAGATACGGCGCGGCAATATACCACACCACAAGCGCCGCCAACGCAAACAGTGCTCCGGAAGCTGCAGACCATGCAAGGCGCTGGATGATCCGACTCTGGTAGAGTCTTTTCTGTTTGACCGTTTCCTGGATAAATGATAAATTCCGGTTGTCTCTTTCCTCTGTCATAAGAACTCCTGCGCTTCCTTCCTGCACCTGTCATACAGGATAAAGCTTTGTTTCTTCACAGTTCTTTTGCTATCCCCGATATTATACCTGATTTTTTCAGGCATGTCCACTAAATGAAACGGAAAATCCGGCAACTTCTTCTTTTCAATCCCGGGCAAATGCGGTATGATAGTGATATTGACAGGAGGATTTTATGAATCAGAAAGCATTAAAGAAACTGGAATATGATAAGATTGTCCATATACTGGCAGAGCATGCCGCATCTGCGGGAGCAAAAGAGCTCTGCGAAACGCTCATGCCTTCCGATTCTCTTACAGATATCGTACAGGCACAGACAGAGACTGCAGACGCGCTGCGGCGCATCTACCGGAAGGGAAGCCTGTCTTTTGGAGGCATCCGGGATATCCGCGGCTCTGTCAAGAGGCTGGAGATCGGAGGCATCCTTGGCATGGGGGAACTGCTGCAGATCATGTCGCTTCTGGAAACTGCGGGCAAAGTAAAACAGTACGGGCAGCGGGACTCTGACGACGAAGCGAGGGATTCCCTGGACGAATCTTTCGGGCTTCTGGAGCCGGTCACCTCGCTTGCCAATGAGATCCGGCGCTGTATCCTGGCGGACGATGCCATGGCAGATGATGCTAGCAGCGCCCTGCTCCAGGTTCGCCGCTCCATGAGGCAGATGAATGACAAGGTGCACAGCACTCTGAATTCCATGGTAAACGGATCGGTCCGTACCTACCTGCAGGATCCGGTCATCACCATGCGGGACGGGCGATACTGCCTCCCTGTAAAATCAGAATACCGGGGACAGGTGCCTGGCATGATCCACGACCAGAGTTCCACCGGTTCCACGCTGTTCATCGAACCCATGGCCGTGGTAAAGCTGAATAATGATTACAAGGAGCTGCAGATCAAAGAGCAGCGGGAAATAGAGAAAGTGTTGGCAACGCTCAGTGAGACTGCTGCCGGATACCTGGAACTGATCGCAGAAGACTATCAGATCCTGGTTCGTCTGGATTTTATCTTTGCTAAAGCCATGCTTGCCAAAGACATGGATGCCACCATGCCCATCTTCAACACAAAGGGCAGACTCCACATCAAGGACGGGCGGCACCCTCTGCTGGACCCGAAAAAAGTGGTCCCCACCAGCATCCGACTTGGAAAGGATTTTGACCTGCTCATCATTACCGGCCCCAATACCGGCGGAAAGACGGTCTCCCTGAAAACCGTCGGGCTTTTTACGCTCATGGGACAGGCAGGGCTTCATATTCCGGCATTTGAACGGTCGGAACTGGCCGTATTTGACCAGATCTTTGCAGATATCGGAGACGAACAGAGCATCGAACAGAGCCTGAGTACGTTCTCCTCCCATATGAGCAACATCGTATCCATACTAAAGGAAGCCACGCTGGACTCCCTCGTCCTGTTCGACGAGCTTGGAGCAGGCACAGACCCCACAGAGGGAGCGGCTCTCGCCATCTCCATCCTGGACCACCTGCATCAGCAGGGCATCCGTACCATGGCAACGACTCATTACAGCGAGCTGAAGGTCTATGCCCTCTCCACGAAAGGCGTGGAAAATGCCTGCTGTGAATTCGACGTAGAGTCTCTGCGTCCCACTTACCGGCTGCTCATCGGCATTCCCGGCAAGAGCAACGCGTTTGCCATCTCTTCCAGGCTCGGCCTTCCCGGATTTCTGATCGAAGAGGCAAAAAAACAGATCAGCGCCCAGGACGAAAGCTTTGAAGATGTCATCGCCGAACTGGAAAACAGCCGGGTCACACTGGAAAAGGAACAGCTGGAGATCGCCCGTTATAAAGAAGAGATACGGAAACTCCGCAATGCGCTTCAAAAAAAACAGGACCGCATTGATGAACGGAAAGAAAAGATCCTGAAGGAAGCGAACGAGAAGGCCAATGCCATCCTGCAGGAAGCAAAGGCATATGCAGACGAGACCATGAAAAACTTCCATAAATTTGGCAAGGAAGGAATCTCCGCCAAAGAGATGGAAGCGGAGCGGGCGCGTCTCCGGGAAAAGATCAAGTCCACGGAGAACCAGATGCAGCCGGGCACCCAGAAGCCGAAGAAAAAAGTAAAGGCTGCTTCTCTTCACATCGGAGACCGGGTAAAGGTCTTAAGCCTGAATCTGGAAGGCACCGTCAGCACACTTCCCAACGCCAAAGGCGACCTGTTTGTACAGATGGGCATTCTACGCTCCCAGGTCCATATCAGCGATCTGGAATACATCGGTGCGGCAGAACTTCCAAAAGGAGTAAAGACTTCTTCCGGAAGCGGCAAGATCAAGATGTCCAAATCTGCCCTGGTCAGCACAGAGATCAATCTGATCGGTATGACTGTCGATGAAGCAATCGGCCATCTGGATAAATACCTGGATGATGCCTATCTGGCCCATGTGCCCAGCGTTCGGATTGTGCACGGCAAAGGCACCGGCGCTCTGAGAAACGCAGTCCAGCAGCATCTGCGGCGCAGTAAATATGTGAAAAACTACCGTCTTGGCTCTCTGGGCGAAGGCGATGCAGGCGTTACGATCGCAGAATTCAAATAACTGACAATCAACTTTATACAGCATCCTGCCGGGGATTCCCGGCAGTGGATGCAGGACTCTGACAGGAGAAAATATATATGCCATCCAAACAGAAAATACTAATCGTAGATGATGACGCCAATATCGCGGAACTCATCGCTTTATATCTGACCAAGGAATTTTATGAAGTGAAGATCGTGGAAGACGGCGAGCAAGCACTGCAGATCTTCAATACTTTCCAGCCCAATCTGATCCTTCTGGACCTGATGCTGCCCGGCATTGACGGATACCAGGTCTGCCGGGAGATCCGTACCCGATCTGACACCCCGATCATCATGCTCTCCGCCAAGGGCGAAGTTTTTGACAAAGTCCTTGGGCTGGAACTGGGCGCTGACGATTATATGATCAAACCTTTTGATTCCAAAGAGCTGGTCGCAAGGGTCAAGGCTGTCCTGCGCCGTTTCCAGCCCGCCAGGACAGACACTGCCCCGGTCTCCAGGATCGTGCAGTATCCGGACCTCATCGTCAATCAGAACAACTATTCTGTTATCTATCGGGGAAAAACGGTGGATATGCCGCCCAAAGAACTGGAGCTTCTCTTTTTCCTGGCTTCCTCACCGAACCAGGTCTTTACCAGGGAGCAGCTTCTCGACCACATCTGGGGCTATGAGTACATCGGAGACACCCGGACGGTCGATGTCCATATCAAGAGGCTGCGGGAAAAGCTCAGGGATCACGACTCATGGAAGATCGCAACCGTCTGGGGAATCGGTTACAAATTTGAGGTGAAGTGATGCGTCTTTCTCTGAATGTCAAGTATTTTCTTACCTTCCTGGTCTTTGGCCTTGGCTGCTTTTTGTGCATCTCCATTGTCTCTTCTCAGCTGATGATGAAAAATGCCATATCCACGAAAGCTTCTGATTTCTATCAGGAGGGGATCCGGCTGTCAGACCAGTATGTAGGAAATTATTTTGCAGAACAAGAAGACCAGAAAACACGTTCTGCCACCCAATCACTGCTCTCTTCCCTGGATGTCTATCTGGATGCCAGTATCTGGCTCATCAGCCGGGACGGCGAGCTGATCCTGGATTCCCGTAACTCCGACGCGCACCAGGAACGGATATCCATACCAGAATTCAATTCCGTGCTTCCCGGAGGAAAATATTATATGATCGGAGATTTCTTCGGTATGTTTTCCGAAGAGACCTTAAGTGTACTCATTCCCGTCTCACATAACTATCACGTACGGGGATACATCGCCATCCACACCCCCATGTCCATCATTGTCCGCGAGAAAGAAGGCTACCTGTTCTCCTTCTATGTCACTATGATCCTGCTCATGGTACTTGCTTTCCTTTTTGCCGCTGTCAACTGGCTGATGGTTTTCCTCCCCATCCGGCGCATGCGCAAAGGCGCAGGAGAATATGCCCTTGGCAATTACAACACTCCCATCCACCTGAACCGGGAAGACGACCTGGGATTTCTCTCAGACACCATGGATTTTATGGCACAGTCCCTGAAGGATCAGGATAAGGACCAGCGCAAGCTGATCTCCAATATTTCCCACGACTTCCGTTCCCCCCTGACCTCTATCAAGGGATACATCGAAGCCATGCTGGACGGCACGATTCCTTTCGAGATGCAGGAAAAATACCTGAACATCGTCCTTCGGGAGACCGAACGCCTGACCAAGCTGACCAGCGGTCTCCTGGCATTAAACTCCATAGACCCCAGGCAGCATCGTCTGTCCAAAAGCCGTTTTGATATCAATACGATCATCAAGAATACAGCTGCGACCTTTGAAGGCACCTGCACCTCCAAGCGCATCTCCATTGAGCTTCTTTTTACAGACTGGGAATCCTATGTCTATGCAGATATGGGAAAGATCCAGCAGGTGCTTTACAACCTGATCGACAATGCCATCAAGTTCAGCCAGCCGGATTCTGTCATTACTGTTGAGACCACGATAAAATATGAAAAAATATTTGTCTCTGTCCGTGATACCGGCATCGGCATCCCAAAAGACAGCCTGAATAAGATATGGGAACGTTTTTATAAGACAGACGCATCCAGAGGGAAGGATAAATCCGGTACCGGGCTGGGGCTTGCCATCGTAAAGGAGATCCTGCAGCTCCATGATGAGAACATCAATGTGATCAGCACAGAGGGCGTCGGAACAGAATTTATCTTTTCCCTGAAAAAAGCGTCAGAAGACGGAAACGACTGATCAGGAAAGCTGTTTCATCTCATACGCGATCATTCCGATGGCTGCCGCCCCTGCTGCCATATCGGCAATAGGGCCTGCATACATGATCCCGTCAATGCCCAGAAACAACGGAAAGATCACGATCAGTGGAAGCAGGAACAGGATCTGCCTGGTCAGTGACAAGAAGATTCCTTTGACCGGCTTTCCAATCGCCGTGAAGAAAGTGGAGGTCACCGGCTGGATCCCATTCAAAAAGGTAGCAAACAGATAGATCCGAAAATACCTGGTAGCAAACAGGAAATATTCCTCTGAGCCATCACCGAAGACAGAAATGATCTGCCGCGGGATAAGCTGAAACAGTAGAAATGCTGCTACAGAGATCGTCAGGGCATAGGACACCGTCCGAAAATATACCTGTTTCACGCGGTCATATTTCTCTGCCCCATAATTATACCCGGCAATAGGCTGCAGTCCCTGTGCCAGCCCGATGACGATAGAAAAATACAGCATGGCTACCTTTGAGATGATCCCGGCACACGCCAGAGGGATCGATTCTCCATAGACTGATCTGGCGCCGTAATAGGTCAGCGAATTGTTCAGCACGATCTGAACGATCATCATGGCAATCTGGTTGAAGAAGGATGACATTCCCAGAGACATGATATGTACGGCATATTCTGCCCGGATCACCAGATGGCGCCTTTCCAGCTGCACAGTCCTGCAGTGGAGCATATACCGGAAGATCATACCCGCCGCCACGATCTGTCCAATGATCGTCGCCAGCGCCGCTCCTGCCATTCCCATCCCGAATCCAAAGATAAACAACGGGTCCAGTATCGTATTGATCAGCGCGCCGGTCAGGTTACAGAGCATGGAGTATCTGGGCGTGCCGTCCGCCCGAACCAGATGGGCGCCTCCATTGGAATAGATCAAAAACGGAAATCCGATCGAAGTGATCCTTGTATACGTAATGGCATACCCCAGCACGCTGTCCGGCGAACCAAAGAACCGCAGCATGGGCACCAGAAAAATCTGTGTGATGACACACAGCACCGACCCCAGAAGAAACAACAGCATGGCTGCATTTCCCATATAGTAGACTGCCTGCTCCTTCTGCTTCCGCCCCAGGGCAAGATTAAAGGAAGACGCGCCTCCGATACCAAATAAAAGGGCGATCGCGACGCAGGATGTCGTCAGCGGAAATGCCACATTTGTCGCTGCATTTCCCAGCTCTCCGATACTCCTTCCAATAAAAAACTGGTCCACGATATTGTAGAGCGCGCTGACCAGCATGGCTATGATACTCGGAACTGCAAACTGCCGGATCAGTTGTTCCACCGGCAGAGTCCCCAATTTATTTTCTTCTCTTCCCGTATTTTCATTCATAAATCATCCACCCGTTTTCCATCGTCACATCTGTCAATACTACTTATCACCCTGAAGCTCTTCCGTTTTATGTATCATGTCCTGAATGGCTTTCACTTCCGGCAGAAAATCATCTGTATCTCCGCAGAACATGCCGCCTGCCTTTTCCACGATATACCGCATCACAACCTCTGCATCCATATAATGCTCCGGCATGATCGTCACCGCATATACAGCCTTCATTCCCTGTTCTTCCATATAATCGAACAGCTCTGCATCCTCCGAATCTGCCTCCAGTGCCTCCAGATCCACAGAACCGGCATCAGGAATGCTGATCTCCAGCACCTTTGCTTCTTCCCAGTATTCGGTTTTCCAGCGCTTTTCCTCTTTCAGATACACATAGATATCACGCAGGGAACCTTTCTCCAAAGCCAGATAAAGCCATTCCGACGGAACATGCAAGACTGGCTGTTTCTTCTTTTGCGCTGTTTTCTTTTGCATTGTTTTCTTCTGTGTCTTCTTTTTATGCAGTCCGTTTTTTTGCATCTCTTTTTTATGTAAACTACCAGATTGTTTCATAAGCCATCCTTTCTTACAGACGGAAAGTCTCCCGGGGCTGTGCCAGCACCCGAATATCACAACTGACACAATGCACTCCATTTATATTCATCTTATAGGATGCTGTTGCAAGGAAGCAGTCTTCCTCTTCCTGAATCTCTACCTTTGTCGTATAAGTCTCCATCAGAAAGCTTCCATAAGGAATCGCATAGGTACTGCTCTGACTCTTATGTTCCTCAAAGACCATGTCGACCGTTACCGGTCCCCTCTTCTGAAGCTCCATCCGGTGTTCCCGAACCTTAATCCGGTTCTTCACCGGCTCCGCAATACCTTCCATTCTCTCCTCATACAGAATATAATACGTCCCGTTCCTTTTATAGAATTCCCCAATATGCACCATTTCAATCGTATCTTCATCGTCCTCCGCCATATGAAATCCGGAGATCGTCACCATAACGTCCTTTGTCATTCCCTGTCTCTCCTGTGCCTTCCCGTTATCTGTTCATTGTATCCGTTTTCAACCAGTTATTCAAGCCCTTTCAGCCACTGAAACCGGATCTTCACCGGAAGTTTTTCCGGATTCGGCGTCTCATACGTAAGACTCCACCAGGCATAAGTCTCCACCGGTTCTGCCATCCCCGCCACTTCCGCCGTTTCCGTCTGCAGGATCTCCGGCACTACCATACACCCCGTCACCATCAGCCCCAATACCATGGAACATATCAAAATCCGAACTTTTCTCTCCATCATTCTACTCCTTTTCCCAAAAACCATATTTACCATACAATTCTCCTATAGAACTGGCCATAAATTTGTGAATCATTCCTGAAACACCCAATATACAACAGAAAATATCATCCAGCACAGTTGAACGCCCTCCGGTTCGATATACAGCAAAATATATTATTCAGTGAGTTAGATGCCCTTCGTTGTGCAGCTGCCGGGACGGGATATGGCAACAGGCAAGCTTTGCTGGCGCACAGCCGCCGGGAGGGAGGATATGGCAGCAGGCAGGCTTTTGCGGGCGCTTTTAGCAGGGATGAAATCCACGGCGGCCGCAGACTTGTCGCGAAGGCGCTCCTGAGCGCCTTAGTCG
>CAMWMT010000034.1 GCA_947175375.1 uncultured Clostridiaceae bacterium
CGGACCGGGTCAATAAGCGGAACATCCTGGTGATACTGGCTTTTTTTACGGCAGCAGTCATCGGGGCTTTTTCTCTGTTTAGAAGAGCAGTGGATCTTGTTCCTCTGATGATCGTCACAATGATGCTTTTGTATGGCAATGCTCTCTATGGCGTGTTGTTTGAAGTCTGCAAAGGATATGAGTATGCGGTAATCTTATTTGCAGGCGCTGTGTCTATGCTAATTGCCGTTGGCACAAAGAATGTATTTGAAAAGTTTTCCTGACTCTTGAGCATTTTTTGAGATTTGCATGGTATGATAGATAAAAACGTCTGAAGAGAGGAAAGCCCAAGTGAGACCGAAAATATTGATCGTGGATGACGAACGCGGCATCGTTGATATGATGAAAGCTTATTTTTCTCCGCAGTATGAAGTATTGACCGCCTACAGCGGGAAGGAAGCGATCCGGGAGGCGGAGCGTCAGCCGGACCTGATTCTGCTGGACATTCGTATGCCGGGAATTGACGGGCTGTCTGTCTGCGAGATCATACGGGAACATGTCACATGTCCCATTCTGTTTTTGACAGCCTGCGTAGAATCTGCCGATAAGATCCGGGGATTTCAGGCAGGCGCCGACGATTATATTGTAAAGCCCTTTGACTTGGACGAGCTGGGCGCCAGGGTCGCCGCCCATTTACGAAGAGAAAAACGGCGGCAGAATCAGCCGTTGGTGCGTTTTTTTGGAGAACTTGCAGTCGACTACTCTGCCCGGACAGTGACCGTTCATGGAAAACCGGTAGCGCTGTCCAGACGGGAGTTTGACATACTGGAACTGCTTTCTGTAAATGCCGGGCAGGTCTTCGACAGGGAACGGATCTATGAAACAATCTGGGGGATTGACGGAGAGGGAAACAGTGATACGGTGATGGAGCATATCCGGAAGATTCGGGTCAAGCTGTTGGCATACACGTCTTTTCCTTATATCGGGACGGTATGGGGGTGCGGGTATAAATGGAACGGCTGAAAAACATGGGACTGAAGCAATCTTTCTTCTTATTGTCTGTGTCATGTCTACTGGCGGCTTTGCTGCTGACAGCAAGTATCTATATCTGTTGCGGAAAAATTGCGGAACACTATCCTCATGGCGGGATATCGATTGATTCCAATGGCATGGTCAAAGAGTTGGATTTGCCTACTGCAGGCCAGGAGCGCATTCTGCGTCTGCTGAACGGCATACAATTGTTTTCTGCTGTTGTGATACCTGTTGCAGGATTGGGTATGGCAGGTCTCTTGTTTTATCATATGAAACTGAAAACGCCTATCTTAGTCCTGCGGGCAGGAACAGAGCGCATCCAAAATCATGATCTGGATTTTTCTGTTCCGGAGGTGTCAGATGATGAGCTGGGACAGATATGCGCTGCCTTTGAGACTATGAGGGCGGAACTTCTGAGAACCAATCAGGAGCTGTGGTGGCAGACAGAGGAACGAAAAAGGCTCAACGCCGCATTCTCCCATGATCTGCGCAATCCGGTCACAGTGCTGAAGGGAACGGTGAAGCTGCTGCGACAGGGTATGACAGATGAAAATACACTTGATCGTCTGGAAAGTTATACGTTCCGGATCGAACAGTATGTTGAGGCCATGAGCAGCATCCAGCGGCTGGAGCATATGCCAGTGCAGAGCAGTGCGATAGCCTGCACGGTGCTGCGGACGGAATTAGAAGAAACGGCGGGGCTGCTTGCTCCCAGGCTGTGTGCGGATCTTGTGGTTCCCGAGACAGGAACCGTGCAGATTGACCACGGGATCTTTTTAACGGTGGCAGAAAATCTGATCGGAAATGCGGCGCGTTTTTCCTTGGGGAAACTAAAGATCTTGCTTATTTTGGAGAAGGACATGGTGCTTCTTACCGTTACGGATGATGGCCCTGGATTTCCTTCTGAAATAATGAAAAACGGACCAAAGCCTTTTGGCAAGATGGAAGAGAGCGCAGGACATTTTGGTATGGGTTTATACAGCAGCAGCCTTTTGTGCCGGAAGCATGGCGGAGAACTTTGCCTGGAAAACGGACTGGAGGGCGGCGCATCTGTTACGGCTTCTTTCCAAATATATAAAGAGCATTGATTTCTTGCTCTTACAGAGCATCGATCCATGTGCTGTTTATCAGACTTTTAAGGCAATTATTAAATGTTGGATATATGAATTACAGATCTTGAGTTTTTCTTGAGATTTGTCTGGTACACTCTCCTTATACCATGTAAGGAGGGTGTTTTTATGAACATCGAGGCAAAAGAACTTTCTAAGATCTACGGGGAAGGTGAAAACCGGGTAGTTGCCCTGGATAAAGTATCTTTAAAAATTGTGTCCGGCGATTTTATCTCTGTCATAGGGCCGTCCGGCAGCGGGAAAAGCACGCTGCTTCATCTGCTGTCCGGACTGGACCGACCGACTTCGGGTCATCTGACGTATGAGAATAAGGATATTTACGGTCTAAGTGATAAAAGATTGTCCGCACTGCGCCGGCGGCGCATAGGATTTGTCTTTCAGCAGTTTCACTTGCTTCCTGTATTGACAGTGCGGGAAAACATCATAATGCCGTTGCTTCTGGACAAAAAGCAGCCGGATGAAGGATATCTGGAACAGCTTTCGCACCTGCTGGGTATTCATGACCGGATGACACATCTGCCCTGTGAACTTTCCGGGGGACAGCAGCAGAGAGTGGCCATTGCCCGTGCGCTCATCGCAAAGCCGGATGTGATTTTCGCTGATGAACCTACGGGTAATCTGGACAGCAGAAGCGGCGCGGAAGTGATGGAGATGCTAAGTGCTATACACGAGAAAATGGGAAAAACGCTAGTGGTCATCACCCATGACAACCGGATCGCGGCAATGGCCGACCGGCAGTATTCGATTGTGGACGGCGTATTGACGGAGGTGGTTTCCGGATGAAAGACTATCGTGTTCTGGCTCTCAGGGAACTGTCTGCGCAGAAGCTGACTTCTCTTTTGATACTGATTGCTGTTATCCTGTCTGCTACGATGACCGCTGCTGTGGGACAGTCCGCAGGAGTGCTCTCTGCCATGCGGCAGCAGCAGGCGATCACGATCGGCGGTAATCGTCATGCCACTTTTGTCCAGCTTACAGAAGAGAAAGTTCAGATGCTGGAAAAGGATTTTCGTCTGTCTTATGTGGGCCGATCGGTTTCTCTGGGAGATAAAAAGCTAAATGACCAGCTTTCTTTAGGTCTGTCGGAATACCAGGGAGACAGTCTTGCTGCCAGACCCGCATATTCCCGTATCCTGGAGGGGCGGTTGCCAGAGACTCCCCTGGAACTGGCGCTGCCGGAGGATGCTCTGCAGCTGCTGGGATTTTCCGGGAAAGTTGGAGATAAAATCAGTCTCTCTTTGTCCAAAGCCCTGCGCCATGGGATCGTGGTAGATGCTTATGATTATACCGCAGAGTTTACGCTGGTAGGAATTACTGAAAATAATTTCCTGGACTACACCGGTGGTCATATTATGGGGTTGGCGGGTCAAGGCAGCGCAGAAGCGGTCCTGCCGTCGGATTATCTTTACTATAATGCAGATATTCGTGTGGCGGATAAAAAGAACTTTCAAACGGTCATGGATGATCTGTGTGTCCGGCTGGATATTCATGAACTGGATACTTTGTACAACATTCCGCTTCTGAACGCATTGGGCATTCGTTATGACTCCGCTGCTACGGATTCGGGGCTCGCCATGGATGACTCTGGTTTTTCCTGGCTGCTGGCTACGGGGGTGCTGGTGGTAACGCTGATCCTGCTGGCGGCGGGGCTGGTGATCTACAATATTCTGAAGATTGCTGTATTTCAGCGTATTCGGCAGTATGGAGTCCTCCGGGCGATTGGAGCGGGTAAAGGGCAGCTTTATACGGTAGTTGCTGTTGAAATTCTGCTTCTGTGTACAGCAGGAATTCCCATTGGACTGTTGTTGGGCAGTCTGTCGGCCAGAGGCATTTTGGCTGCTGCGTTAAACCAGTTGTCTCCGGAAATATTTCTGGCCCAGGACATGGAACAGCTTCAAAGCCTGATCGCAGCAAACAGTACAGGCAAGTGGAGCTATCTGCTGCTTAGCGCTGCAGTTACATTGGTGTTTGCCTTTCTGGCGGCAGCGCCTGCAGCATGGTTTGCAGCGAAGGTTTCTCCCGTTATTGCCATGTCCGGAGCCGGTTATAAAGGAAAGCGTGGAAGACGTAAGGAGAAAAAGATTCGGAACTTTGAGAGATATTACGCTAGGCTAAACCTAAGCCGCAGCCGGGGCCGGACGGCAGTTACGGTCTTGTCTCTTGTTATGAGTATCACCGTCTTTATTACCCTGCAGGGGTTTCTATCTCTGGTGAGTGTCTCCGGTTCTGTGCCGGAACATCTGGGAGATTACTCTCTCGTTAATCAATATGCCGGCATTTCACCAGATGATCTGGCGGCTTTGGAAGCAGACGAGAATGTAAGCACAGTGGCAGCAGAGCAGTATACCCTTTATGATCTGGATGAACAGAACCGTCCAATGGGCGTAGAGACAGATATTGAGCTGGGTGTTGGAGAGACTTTTCAGATCTTCGGGTTTAATGATTGCTGGATGGATTATGCATTTGCTTCACGGCTTACGGACGAGCAGCTGGAACTGTTGAAGGCAGGGGAAGGCTGTGTTGTGCGAAATCCTATTCCAATGGAGATTGAGGGAGTGACTTTCGGCACTACCCATGTGGAGGCGGGAGAAGTGATCACTGTAGCAGGAAAAGAGTTGACGGTTCTGCATTCTATGAGCGGTTATGATGGCTATTTCAGCGTGGGCAATAGCGGCTTTGTCAACGGTATCCAGGTGTTGGTCAGCGACCGGCTGTATCCGGAACTTACCGGTACAGATGCCTATGCGGAATTAAGACCGGCTTTGCATGACAATGCTGACCGGACAGCTTTTGACCTGGTGCTGGAACAGTTCTGTCAGAGGCTTCCAGGCACGGTCAGCCTGTCCTATGAGCAGACAGACCGTCAGCTGGAAGAAAGCGAGGCGCAGATTCATCTGCTGGCCTGGGGGTTAATCCTGTTTATTGGACTGATCGGAATTCTGAATATTGTCAATACTGTCTATACCAATATCCATACCCGGGTATCGGAGATTGGAATGCAAAGGGCGATCGGCATGAGCAGGGAGAGTCTGTTTAAGGTGTTTTTGTGGGAAGGGGTCTATTATGGTCTGATCGCGTCTGTGATCGGAAGCGTGGCAGGATATATCTGCACAGTCTTTACAGAGGCCGCGGTAACCGATTCCATTCAGTGGGCGGCTGTCCCTGTGATTCCCATGCTTGAGTCCGCTGTTCTTTCGACGGGCGCGTGTATACTGGCAACCTGCATACCGCTCAGAAGAATCAGCAGGATGAGTATCGTGGATTCCATTGAGACGATCGAATAGAGATGGAGGGAATTCATTATAAAGTTTCATGTATAATTATCAAGAATTTTAAGTAAGTTTTCTGGAATAACGGCAGGTACCGATGACGTGGAAAAGTCATTTATATTTCGAGTCACAATATAATCGGCATGAATCTGTTTTGCACATTCATCCTGCAGGCAGTCTTCAAAGTCGGAAAAATCCTCTCGTTTCAGGGCATTTCGGACGTTTTCATGATCGGTACCTGCTACTTGCAGCAAATCCAGTATATTGAGGAGAAGTTTTCTTCTGTCTGCTGTGGAATAATGTTTCCTTAAAATATAGAAAATGTTCGATATGGAATGCAGTGCAATATAGCCTGTGACATCACCAGAGACGCAGCTTTCCAAAACTGTCCTGGATGCATCATAAAAAGGAAGATGTTTTTCCAATACATCTAATATGATGTTTGTGTCAAATAAAACGAGCATATTTTTCTTCCCTTGCCTCCTCCAATTCCTTTTTATAATCAAAATCCTCCGGTAATGTTCCGGCGAATGACAAAAGACCTTGAAAACCACGCTGCCTTTCCTCTATAGAGTCTTCTTGACCCATAAGGGAGTCTATGTGTTCTTTGGGCGTGAAGATGATTTCATCATTGTCAATCTGTGAATTAACAAAGCGCATATACATATATACTGCCTCTACCTTGCGTTCCGGCATTTCCTGCAACAGCCCTATTGCTTTTTCTAAAGTTGACATAGACATTCCTCCTTTTTGATTTTACTATATGGGTTCTTAATTATTATATGCTGATTCTTAGGCATCTAAAAAGAGAATCATAAGATTTTTTGGTGCATCGTCTTTACCTTATCATGCTACGACTATAGCATAAAAAATCGACAGAGTAAAGAAAATACGGTAATGGAGATGGAGGAAATGACAATAAAATCTTAGGGAAATCATAAGATATTCTGCATAGAAAATAAACATAAAGCATGGATGGTTCGGGTATTATAGTCTCAGAATCATCTATGCTTTTTTACGGGAGGACGGTTATCGTGCGCATTATACAGGAAATATTGGGCTATTTTATGTTTGGAGCTGTGGGAATGGCGGTTTTGGCAATCCCCTGCCTGCCCGTTTGCTTTTTACTAAGAAAAAAGATACCAGTGATACGTCAGATCGTGTATTTTTGTTTTGGAGTCTGTATTGTGATCATTCTTGGAGTAACTGTACTGATTGGAATAAGACCCGCAGCCGCGGCAGACCGCTCTTTGAATCTGATGCCTTTTCGGCTTTTTACAGAACCGTGGCTTATGGGAGAGGAGAAGAAGGCTGCCCAGTCTCTGGCAAATATCCTGATGTTTGTACCGCCGGGCTTTCTTATGCCGGTTGCATTCCGGAAAGTACGCAGCCTGTGGAAGACGGCCGTGTGTATGGTGTTCTTTTCATTTTTTATTGAATTTATCCAGTATTTTACTGGAAGGTCGGCAGATATTGATGACCTGATGCTAAATACAATAGGCGGAATACTGGGATACCTTGTTTTTGCTTTGTTTTCCGGATTGTTTGGAGGCAAGCAGTTTTGGAAAGACTGCCTGGCACAGCCGGAACATCTGTATGGACAAGGAGAAGGCCATGAAGAACATAAGAAGAAAAATTATTGATTATTCGAGGGGGAACGACCTGGAATATTTCTGGCGGTTATACAGGCAGCAGCAGAGGACACAAAGCGGCTTTCTGCATGATGTGCTGACGTTTCTCATGAGCCGGTGCGCATATCGCCATGGAGGATATATTGGTCCGGATACCGTGATCAAAGGCAGACTGTCACTGCCGCATGGCCTGCAGGGAGTCTTCATCTCACGTTATGCCCGCATAGGAGAGAACTGCAGAATCTATCAAAACGTGACCATTGGAGAAGTGGATAGAAAAGCTCCCGTGATCGGGGATAACTGCCTGATTGGCGCAGGAGCGGTAATCATCGGCGATATCTGGATTGGGGATCATGTAAAGATCGGAGCGGGCGCAGTTGTGAACAGAGATGTTCCTGACGGCTGTACGGTTGTGGCACAGCCGGTGAGGATTATTTACCAGGTTGGTCGTGAATCAGGAAATGTGTAGATTTTGTGTTGAAGGGCGGCAAGAGACACAAAAAGGGGTGTTGCTGAGCATGCGGACAGGATTAAGTTTTCCAACACCCCTTAATTAACAATACTATGTAACTATTTACTGATTTTCAGAAGCAGATCTCCAGCACTCACATTTCCTGTGGCTGCCTGTCTGATTTCAGCAAATTCATCTGTATTTGTCACTGCTGTGATGACTGTTGCGGGATGGCCTGCAGCTGCAACTTTTTGCAGGTCAACCGTAAGAAGTTCTTCTCCTTTTCTGACCATCTGTCCTTCTTTTACTTTGCTCTTGAATCCTTCTCCATTCATATCTACTGTATCAATGCCGACGTGAATGAGAATCTCCAGAGAACCTGCCTGAATGCCGATGGCATGAAGGGTATCTGCGACCTGTATGATCTCCCCGTCTGCCGGAGCCACGATTCTTCCATCTGCCGGATCTACGCCAATACAGGTGCCGAGCGCCCCACTAGAAAATACATCATCTCTGATCTCCTGCATCGGAACGATGGTACCCTTTGCAGGTGATCCAAGCTCTGCCGGGAATGCAGTATCTGCTTTTGCTGTGATATTGTCTGTATTATCTGCAGATGTTTTCCTGTCAGTATCCATCTTTACGACCAGAACATAGGAAAGCCCAAAGGAGATCATAAACGCCATGATCCAGCCGATTGCAGCATAACCGAACCAGGGGCCAATGTATGCAGGAATACTGAAAACACTGGAAGTGATGTAGCCAAAGAGCCTTACACCAAAAGTACCGATAAAAGCGCTTCCAATGGTACTTCCGACCGTTGCCGCTATAAATGCTTTCTTATACTTTGTAAGGACACCGAAAAGAGCCGGTTCTGTAATACCAAGGATTCCGGAGATGACAGAAGAACCAACGATCTGTCTTTCCTGCTGGTTTTCCGCCTTGAAATAGCAGGCCGCTGCCGCGCCTACGATTGAGAGGTTCGCAATAAACATCATTGGCATCAACTGGTCATAACCAAGAGTCGCAAAGTTTTCCAGAGCAATAGGTGTCATTGCATGATGCATACCAACAAGAATGGATACCGGATGGATGGCTCCCATAACGATTCCGGCAAGCGTAGGAGATATTGCAAAGAGTGATCCAATTACCCATGCCAGTCCCTTACCGCAATAGATACCGATGGGACCTACCACCAGTAGGGTAAACAGTCCGCCAATAAACAGAGTGATCGTCGGAACAACAACCGTCTTGGCTGCAGTCGGTACTACTTTATCAACCCACTTATGGATATAGCTCAGTCCCCATACACCAAATATGATCGGAATCACTGAACCAGTATAGTTGAATACAGGAACGGGAACAAATCCGAACAACATGAATGCGCTGATCTCGCCTGCCTGGGCTGCGCTGACCATGGTCGGATACATGATGATAGATGCGATCGCAATGGCAAGATACTGGCTTGTGCGAAACTTTTTGGCCGCGGATGCTGTGATAAAAAATGGCAAAAAGGTAAATACGCCGCTGGCCAGCATATCAATGACCTGATAGGTATCTGTTGTATTTGTGATAATTCCAAGCGCTACCAGACCACCCATAAGTCCTTTGATCATACCGGCTCCTGCGATTGCAGGTACAATAGGGCCAAAGATGCCGGATACTACATCCATAAACCAGGTGGCAAAATCTTTGCGTTTTTCATTATCATCTGCCTCTACAGGCGCATTGGCATCCAGTCCCAACTGGCTAATCAGTTCTTCATAATATTTATCTACACCTACACCGATGACGATCTGGAACTGATCTTTTGCAAATGCAGTACCAAGAACACCGTTCATCTTTTTGATCGCATCCACATTGATTTTACCATTATCCTTTAGTTCAAAGCGGAGGCGTGTGATACAGTGCCACGCGTTTTTTACGTTATCCTTTCCACCCACATACTGGATGATCTGTGTAATCTTTTCTTTCATTTCCACTTAATTTCCCTCCTTGTCGGGTTGTGCCTTGAATTTTTTGTTGATTCTTCTGTACAAGTTCGCTGCAGCCTTGATGTCAGGAGAATAGCACGAAAAATATGTGTCTGCAAACGGTCAAATCTGAGGAGCAGGAGCCAAAAATCCCTTGTTTTTCAATGCTTTTTGATTACCAGGATATAAAATTGGACTGAAAAAAACCCCATTTTTTGTCAAAAAAAATACACCTATTGTATTTTCGTATAAGGTGTGATGTAATAATCCTGTAAGAAACAGCGCTGCAGAACCTGATACAATCAATGCAGAGGAGAAGAAAAAGAATGACACCAACAATCATTACAGATATCAGATGCTATGTGATCAGACCAGACCGACACAACCTTACCGTAGTAAAGGTACTTACGGACAAAGGCGTTTACGGCGTAGGATGCGCTACCTTCCAGTTTCGTCCGCTTGCGGTCAAGGCCGCGGTGGAAGAATACATGAAGCCTCTTCTTATAGGAAGAGATGCTAACCAGATTGAAGACCTCTGGTATCTCATGTCCTATAATTCTTACTGGCGCAATGGCCCGGTGCTGAATAATGCCATCTCCGGAATCGATATGGCACTTTGGGATATCAAAGGGAAGCTTGCTGATATGCCTTTATATCAATTGCTGGGAGGAAAATCCAGGACTGCGATTCCCGCATATACCCATGCTGTAGCCGATACGATGGAGGAGTTGTATACAGAGATTGAGAAGATCAGAGAAAAAGGCTATAAACACATCCGCTGCCAGCTTGGTTTCTATGGCGATAATCCTGACGATCTGAGAACTCCCACAGATCCGGTTCTAGGAACCTATTTTGACCAGGATGACTATATTCGCAATACACTCGGCATGTTCCATGA
This sequence comes from uncultured Clostridiaceae bacterium, assembly GCA_947175375.1. GTDB lineage: Bacteria > Bacillota > Clostridia > Lachnospirales > Lachnospiraceae > Hominiventricola. The sequence goes on from CAMWMT010000034.1 coordinate 10,364, forward strand.
CCTTCGGGAAAAATATGGTGACGCCTTCCATATCCTGCACGATATCCATGAGCGGCTGACTCCGAACCAGGCTATTAATTTTGCTAAATCTGTCGAACAGTATCATCCATATTTTATAGAAGATATCATGCCTCTGGAACATAATGAGTGGCTGGCGCAGCTTCGCTCTCAGTGCGCGGCGCCCATTGCCACAGGAGAACTTTTCAATAATCCAAAGGAATGGCTTTATCTGATCCAGAACCGTTATATTGATTATATCCGGTGCCATGTATCACAGCTTGGTGGTATTACTCCGGCAATCAAGCTTGCCCATCTGTGTGATGCGTTCGGAGTTCGGATCGCATGGCATACGCCATCGGATATCACGCCGGTAGGTCTGGCAGTCAATACACATATGAATATTCATTTCCACAATGCGGCGATTCAGGAAAATATTGAACTAAAAGAAAATACGAAGTTACTTTTCCCTGGTTATAATGAATCAGAAGGCGGATTCTTTTATCCAATTGAAAGACCTGGTATTGGCGTGGATTTTAAAGAAGAAGAAGCAAACTGTTATCCATGTGTTTATCGTCCTCACGAATGGACGCAGAGCCGTATTCCGGATGGAACGCTGGTAACACCTTAGAGGAAAAGACATGGCATCTCCCAAGACAGAATTTATCATTGAAGACCTCATAAGCAAGATCTATCAGAAAAAATACATTGACAGCAGGCTTCCGTCTGAACGGGAGCTTGCCAGCCAGTATCATGTTTCCCGTTATACGATCCAGAAAGCTCTGAAGCAGCTTATAGAAATGGGACTCTTGATCTCCCAGCAGGGAAACGGTATTTTTATAAATGAAAAGATGCGTGGGAACCCCCTTGTGTACAATTCTGCTACCCTTGTCCCCTATAAAGATCTTCAGTCTCAGATGATCTATCTGAAGAAAGCTCCTGCGACAGCGAAGCTGCAGAAAATCTTTAATCTGAAAGAAAATGATATGGTGTGGGAGTTCAGGCAGATCCGGATCATGAATTACAAAAAGACGCAGATTGAGACTGGCTATATGCCCTGTACCCTTTTTCCGGTAATGACTTTAGAGATTATAGAAGATTCCATTCAGTATTTTGCAATGGAGGAAGGATACCGGATTTCTCATTTTATGACAAATTACAGTTCTGCGCGGCTTACAAAGGAAGAAGCAGAATTATTGAACTGTAAAGGAAGCACGCCAGCCTTTCTGATAAAATCCAGAGGTTTCTTAAGAGACGGCTCTGTTTTTGTCTCCAGTAAAATCATTGCTGTTGATTATGAGTGTACTTATGTTGTACCCTTCAACAAGGATGTATTCTACAGGAGACGGAAGAATCAGGCGAGATAGAATGATGCATTATTCAGTGGAATGAAAGCAAAAAAGTTCCCATAAGATGATAGAAACGGATCTTATGGGACTTTTTATTTTATGAATTATTTATGGGCAGGTATGATGTTGGTGGCAATCGTATATGGATCAATACATGGAACCATTCCGGAGGTGACGCAGGCGGCGCTGGATTCTTCCAAAGAGGCGGTGACGCTGTGCATTACAATGCTCGGAATCTTGTCTTTCTGGATGGGGCTGATGCAGATCGCCAGCGCGTCCGGTCTGATCGGGAAAATGACGAGAGGGATCCGACCAGTTCTTAAGTGGCTGTTTCCGCGGATACCGAAGGGGCATCCGGCAATGGAGCAGATCGCAGTGAATTGTATTGCGAATATACTTGGCCTTGGCTGGGCAGCCACGCCTGCAGGTCTAAAGGCGATGGAGGAATTGTCGAAGCTGGAGGAGGAACGGAGGGCAGCAGGCGGGATGTCGGGGCGTT
>CAMWMT010000035.1 GCA_947175375.1 uncultured Clostridiaceae bacterium
CCCCGCACCAATGATCGTAAGTTCTTTCCCCATAACAGAAAACTCTCTTGTGGGAAATATGAACAGGAAGTTAAATACAATATCCAAAATACACATCATTATATTGAGCATACTCGGCGTTTTCATATTTCCGCTGCATTGAAGCATGCTGCCAGCAAGCTGACGAAACTGTGTTGCAGGCAGGGCACAGGAAAATATAAAAAAATAACGCGATGCTGCAGAGTTAATCTCTTCTTTCCCGCCTAACCACACAGGCAACACCGGGCTGATCAGGATCCCTACAGCGGATAACATCATTCCAAAAACAAATGCCAGCAGCAGAGACTGCCGGAAAACATCCTGTGCCTTATCAATCTTCCCGGCCCCTGCAAATTGCGCTACCTGGACGGAAAAACCTGCTGCAACCGAAATACACAGCCCGCCCAAAAGCCATGAGCTACTGGTTACAAGCCCGATCGACGCTGAAGCGCCTGCACCCAGGCTCCCTACCATCGCGGCATCAATATATTGCATTATAATAGAACTGATCTCCGCAAGAATTGCCGGAACGCTAAGCTTTATGACCATCTGTATCTGCTGCCTGCCTGACAATTCCTGTGTAATACTCATCTGTTGAACCATATTTTTTACCCCTTCGGCCTAATGCTTTCTGGTAATTTCTAACGCCAGGTGGTGTCGGAAAGTGCAGTCCCGGCTGTATGATAAGCGCTCGTATGGAGTGTATCGGACAGTGAATCGGCTTTGTCCGCTCCAATCCACACAGCGCCGCTTATCATACAGCCGGGACTGAGTTCGACAGCCCCTTCATGTTTAGTATAAGGACAGAATTCTAAAATAGCAAATACTTATATCTGATTCGTATCTATAATTAAACCTTATCAATCCTCCACCAGCCCGATGACACACCTGTCCGCAAGACGCAAAAATCCCACCGCATACGGTATCCTGTCTTTATGGATATATCGTATACGGTGGGATGCTCTAACATATCAAAGAAGTATGCTCTAAGTCACGCCTTTAGCCCAGATCCTCTCCATTGCTCTCGATGACCTTCTTATACCAGAAGAAGGAATCCTTCCGGCTTCTGGAAAAGTCGCCGGTTCCGTCATCGTGACGATCCACATAGATAAAGCCGTAACGTTTTTCGTATTGGCCTGTTCCGGCGGAGACCAGGTCGATCGGACCCCAGGTGGTGTAACCGATCAGCGGCACGCCGTCCTCGATGGCATCGCCCATGCAGCGGATGTGCTCACGGAAATAGTCGATACGGTAGTTATCATGGATACTGCCGTCCTCTTCCACCTTATCAAAGGCTCCGAAACCATTCTCCACCACCATCAGCGGAGTGTTGGGATAGCGGTCATGAAGCACGTTCAAGGTATAGCGTAATCCCAGGGGATCAATCTGCCAGCCCCAGTCGGAAGCTTTCAAGTAGGGGTTCTTTGCGCCCACGGACATATTTCCGGCAGTCATTTCCGCCTTCTCATTGGTAGTGACACAGTTGGTCATATAATAAGAGAAGGTGTAGAAGTCCACTGTCCCTTTCTTCAAGACCTCCTTATCCTCTTCTGTAATGAAAGAGGTGTCGATACCGCGATCCTTGAAATACTTAAAAGCGAAGGTCGGATACTCGCCCCGAACCTGTACATCGCCGCAGAGATTATTCTTGAAATTATCTTCCTCATAGCAGGCGAAGATATCCTGTGGGTTCGGGGTCAGCGGATAGAGGGTTATATGGCAGATCATATTACCGATCATAAAGTCAGGATCAATCTCATGACCTTTCTGCACGACCAGCGCACTGGCTACGAACTCATTATGGAGCGCTTCAAAGGTAGACTGAGGAACTGACTTCAGATCGCCCAGTTTGATCGGAGAAGTTGCCTGAATGTCCTCGTCCGCCATCAGACCCAGGCCGTACAGGTTACCGATACCGCCTTCGCCCATGCAGGGGATATTGATCTCATTGAAGGTCAGCCAATATTTCACTTTTCCTTTATAGCGCTCAAAGCAGGTAACGGCATACTTTACGAACAGGTCGATTGTCTTCCTGTTCAAAAACCCGTGATATTTGGTCACGATGTTCCAGGGAATCTCATAGTGGCACAAGGTAACCAGCGGCTCGATGCCATACTTCTTGCACTCGTCAAAGACGTCGTCATAGAACTTCAGGCCAGCCTCATTGGGAGTCTCATCGTCTCCATTGGGGAAGATCCGCCCCCAGTTGATGGACAGCCGGAAACACTTAAAGCCCATCTCTGCGAACAGCGCGATATCCTCTTTGTAATGATGGTAGAAATCGATCGCTTCGTGGCTGGGGTAAAATGCATTCGGATCGGATACCGGAAGGAAGGTTCTGGGAGTATTCACATCACCGCCCAAGAGCATATCCGGTACGGACAGCTTCTTCCCGTCCTCCAGATAAGCGCCTTCACACTGATTTGCGGCAACCGCGCCGCCCCATAAAAAGTTTTTTGGAAATGCCATAGTATACCTCCTGTCTTTTGGCAAAATAAGATGCAGGATTTCTGATCCTGTGATCATTTTCTGTGCTCTGATTATAGTATAGATGGTCTTTATCAAAATAGCAAATATTTATATCCAATATCTTTACATAGTTGAAACCAATTCTGTTGATATTTCGAACCGGAAAAGCAAAACTGCTACCATTGCAGTAAGGAGATCAGCAGCTGCCTGAGCGACCAGGACACCATAGTATCCCGCCATGCGAGATAAAATTACAATGGCAACCGCGAAGATCAAGCCCTGCCTGCTGACCGATAATATAAATGCACCCATTGCTTTTCCGGCTGACTGAAAGGTACAGGTAGTAACCAGGACAACCGCTATAAAAACCATTCCCAACTGCTGCATACGGAGCATAGGCACTCCAATGTCGATCATAGCGGGATCATGTATAAAGGCGGAAACCAACGGACGAGCCGCAAGGGACAGCATAACTGCCAGCAGCACGGCTGCTGCGCACTCAAACTTGTAGCAAAAAGATAATATCTGTTTTAGCCGTTCCCTGTTCTTCGCCCCATAATTATATCCGATCAGCGGCTGCGCTCCGAACGCAAAGCCTACCAGTACCAATACAGCAATTAAATTGACCTTCATCACGATTCCCATAGCTGCCACCTTGTCATTCCCATAAGGAAGCAGAAAGCGGTTCATAAGGGCAATCCCAAAGCTCTGCATAAAATTTGTGACGGATGCCGGGATTCCGATTGCCAATACCTGCCCGACTTCCGCGTTTGTAATATGAAAACCAATCGGAACAACCGACAGCCGCTTACTTCTTTTCAAAATGAACCACACAAAGAATACGTCCGAGCAGATGTTTCCCAGCACCGTAGCAATAGCGGCTCCTGCCGCTCCCAGCCCCATCGCAGAAATAAAAATCGGGTCAAGAACCATATTGACAACTGCTCCAAGTACCGTGCCTGTCATGGAGGCTTTGGCAAACCCCTCCGTCCGTAACAGATTGGCGGGTGTATAAGAGACGATAATGAACGGAGCTCCCAGCACAATAAAAGTATAATATTGGGACGCATAGGTATAGGTATCGCTGTCCGCTCCCAGCAGATGCAAAATCGGCTGACGCAGCAGCATCATGATAATTGCGACAATGATACCGCACAATAACGCGGCATAGAAACAAAAAACACTGAGCCGTTTCCCATCTTCATCCTTCTTCTGTCCAAACAGTCTGGAAATCACCGAACTGCCGCCCAATCCAAAGATATCCCCCAGCGCGATCATAAGCGTAAAAATTGGCGCCCCAAGCGAAACCCCGGCAATCAAATCCGTATTTCCGGTCTGCGCAATAAAATAGGTGTCCACCATATTGTAGACCAGCGATATAACCATGCTGAACACAACCGGCAGCGCAAGGCTGAGATACGCCTTGTGGATTGGCGCCTTCTCAAATAATTCATTTTCCATATTGAAACCACATCCTTCCTTTTGAAAAAAGTATAGCAAAAATCCTTGTATTTTATTGTGCCATATGTCACAATAAAGTAAATTTTTTGAGGTGGCTCATGAAAAAAATTCAGGATGAAAAACTCTTAAAGCAATACCTGATGCAGTATCAGATTGAAAACCTGTTCGATACAGAAGACCTGCCCTTCTGTCTTTGTGAATATGAGCGTGGGGAAATCCTAAGTTATATCAAAGACACAGACCATTTATTGCAGTTTGTTGTATCAGGCGCCGTCCAGATCTATTCCATCCGAAGCGACGGAAGCCGATACCCTCTGTGCTATGTAGATACGTTTACGCTGTTAGGGGATATGGAATTTTGTAACGAGAATTCGCTGCCTTTTCTTGTAGAGACAGCAACAAAGGTGGTGTGCGTTGAACTACCTTTATATAAATGCCGCACCATGCTTTTGAACGACAACACCTTTCTGCGCTACTTACTACATTCTATTTCACATAAACTGGCATTGTTTTCTCAGGCAGAAGCATCTTTTTCCAGTCTTGAGGAAAAACTGCTCCACTACTTAAAATACGATTGTCCCCACCAACAATTCCATGGAGTGGAGACAACTGCTATCCATATGCATTGCAGCAGGCGGCAGCTTCAGCGACTTTTAAGTTCATTGACAGAAAGGCATATCATAGAAAAGACCGGCAAAGGCAAATACCGCTTAATTTAATCCGGACATAAGATTGACTTTTCCTGTGGATGACATTATCATTATAATGTGAATGAGTCAAAGACAAAGTACGTATATAAAAACATGGTACTTACATACAAGTTATATACTTACTAAAAGGAAAGTGAAAAACATGAATGAACGTTGTATATCAAAGGAATGTCTAAATGACACCGGCTTCAGCTACACCCTCTCACTGATCAATGGAAAATACAAGATGACCATCCTTTATACTTTGATGGAATTCGGGATTGTCCGTTTTAATGAAATGAAAAAATATATTGGCGGAATCTCCTATAAGACGCTAAGCGCCACACTGAAGGAACTGGAAGCCGACCAGCTGGTACATCGAAAAGAATACCCGCAGATTCCGCCAAAGGTGGAATACAGCCTGACGGAACGCGGGAAATCTTTGATTCCGATTTTAGACGGGATGTGTGAGTGGGGATCACAGAACCGGCTCTGAAGCTACTTCTCCCATCACTCCTGCCACAGGATGGAAAGCACCTTTCTGGAAGATCCTTCCGGAAGCGATATGGTATATAAACTTCCTTCCTTTTGTACTTCTTTCGTGACATCCACAGAATCGATGAGCACTTTTTTCGGTTCTCTATCCGCAAGCCATCCCAGTGCTCCGGATTCCTGGATCACTGCAGTTTCCGCAGTTTCATTTTCGCAGATACTTTCCACTGCCATGAACCCGACATATTTATTCAGCAGACCAAGGCAGGCGCTCCTTTTGTTCTTCGGGAGTACAACAAACCAGGCAAAACCGTCTTTTTCCATCGTCCCCTCATAGCTCCCATATCTGCCCAGGGATACTGCTTTCCTGCCAAAATAATCAAAGATCCAGTACTGTTCTGCTTCCTCCAGCTCCGGTATGTCTGCCGGCCGAAAAGCAAACAGCTGCTCCTTCTCCGTCAGATTATATACGGCGATTCCGCCGCCTTTCTCGCAAGTACCCCAGGATGCCGTATTATGCAGTTTCAGCACACCATCCGCCATAGGATCAGCAAAAATACAGTCCTCCGTGGGCTTTGCCGAGTGATTCATTATCAGGAGCCTGCCGTCCTCGTAGGTCAATGGCCTTAACACTTCCGGATCCGTGGCGCCGATCTGGTCGCTGACATACACCGGACCGCCGCTGATTGCCCGCAGCAGGCTGTGTTTCCTGCTGTCTTCATGCATGGTCCAGAACATGTCCCAATCACAACAGTATATTTCATTATGATACAGCGAATTATACGCATTCTGCAGCAGATGCTCCGCAAAACCGCCTTCCTTATCCGGCACAAAGTCATCACTGTTCCTTGAGATTGCAGAAGAAGGACGCGCCAGAATATTTTCCATGGCCATTCCCATGCAGTTGATGACTGCTCCATCCATATAGGATGCACCGCCCTCCAGGGCCTGGTTCATCCCCTCTGCCGCCTCACATACTGGAAGGCTGTTTTCAAAATAGTAAGGCACGGCGCTCTGGCCGTCTACTTTTACAAAATCAATTCCGTCTCTTCGTAATCTCTGATACCAGTCTCTGTAAAACCGCTCCCCTGTCTGTGGACTGGGAAGTATCTTTCCATTTACCGTTTCATAAAGATACGGGCTTTCTTCCTGATCCAGAACGCTTCCCGGCGCAATGCCGCCCCAGTATCCGCCCAGGGCATGCCAGACACCAAACCACCGGACTTCTGTCTTCTCCTTGATATCTGCTGTCATCTTCCTGAATCCATCCGGGAATTTCGTCTGATCCGGCGCAAAATCGCAGAGCAGCTCCTCCTGTACTGAAAGCCACCCGTCGTCCATCAGCATCCATTTTACAGGAACCTTCTTCTCAAGCAATTCTTCTGCTTTCTGGCGAACCTTGTCCTCTGAGATCTCTCTGTAAAAGGCGTCCCAGCTGCACCAGCCCAGATACTGGAACATTTCCGGAATCCGCCGTTCTTCTCTCATCCGGATTCCTTTATATTTTGCCATCTCTGCAAAAACCCTGTGAACAGCCTCTTCCAGTACTGGCGCATCTGCAGAGAAATATAACGGTTCCTCCAGGCATCGCTGTCCGCCCAGATAAGCCGTCATCTCCAGACAGATCTCATCCTCGGTTCCTCCGGACATAGACGTCTTAAATTCCCTGCCGGCCATCAGCGCCATGCAGGAAACCCTGTCTTTGTACTGGAAGAAGGCCACCTGCGTATGCTCCGGGATCTCCTCAAAACTTTCCACAAAAGCGGGTCTTGTCCACCATTCATTATACAGGTACATTGCTGTGATCTTTTCGGGACGCTCTGTCATGGGGATGTATAACCGGATTGGTTTTTCCATGCTCAGATTCTGATTTCCCCGACAGGATTCATTCTTCATATTCAGCCGGATCTTGCCGCACCAGCATCCGTTCATCGCATCTTCTGTTACTTCTATGCGAACGCCGTCTTTTTCATACCATCCGGTATCCGCAGGAATCTCTGCATCAATTCTTTTCCCTCTCTGGCAAAAGATTTGACATCTTATATTCTTTTTCTCCATCATGTTTGATACCTCTTAAAATTAAAAATCTGTTTGTAGTCACCTGTTTTCTACAGGGAACATTTCTATAAATACGATTCTATGATGCATCTTTATGATTTTAAAGAGTAAAAACGTGTATCGGATGGTAAATTCTTGTGTAAATGAAAGGTATGGATGGAGGGCAAGCACATTGCTTTCAAACAGGCAGCACCCAATCACACTCTCCGCTGCAAATCGCGTCCATTTGTGATGTGGGATATCGTATGTTATAATGCATGTGCAGGACAAGTCAATGTAAGAAAGGAATGATGTAACCAATGTTGACAAGTCAAAAAATGCGTCAGCTGGCTCCCGAGTTGGATCCTCTTCGTCTTGGGACCGGCTGGAACCAGGAGGATCTGAGCAAACCCCAGATCTTTATTGAAAGCACTTTCGGCGACAGCCACCCTGGTTCCGGACATCTGGACAAACTGGTAGAAGCCGCCCGCGAGGGAATCGCCGAGGCCGGCGGCCACGGTGCCCGGTACTTCTGTACTGATATGTGTGACGGCGAGAGCCAGGGCACCGACGGCATTAACTTTTCCCTGGCCAGCCGTGAGATGATCGCCAATATGATCGAGATCCAGGCCAACGCCACCCCCTTTGATGCCGGAGTCTACATGGCGAGCTGCGATAAGGGGATGCCCGGCAACCTCATGGGGCTGGCAAGGGTGAATATCCCCACTGTGGTAGTCACCGGTGGAACGATGGCAGCAGGTCCTGATCTGCTGACCCTGGAGCAGCTGGGCATGTATTCTGCCAAATTTGAGCGAGGCGAGATCGACGAGGAGAAGTTCAACTGGACCAAGTGTAATGCCTGTCTCAGTTGCGGAGCCTGTTCCTTTATCGGCACTGCATCCACCATGCAGATTATGGCTGAGGCTCTTGGCCTTGCCTTGCCGGGGAGCGCCCTGTTGCCCGCTACCAGCCCCGATCTCATTGAGTATGCCAAAAGCGCCGGAAAGCTGGCGGTCAAGCTGGCCACAATGGAAAATATGAAGCCCAGCGATATTGTGACGATGGACAGTTTCGAAAATGCCATCCTGGTCCATGCCGCTATCTCCGGCTCCACCAACACCCTGCTTCACCTGCCCGCCATTGCCTACGAATTCGGCATTGAGATTGACGGAGATACCTTTGACCGTCTCCATCGCGGCATGCACTACCTGCTGGACATCCGGCCCGCCGGACGCTGGCCCGCTGAATTTTTCTACTATGCCGGCGGCGTCCCTGCAATCATGGAAGAGATTAAGAGTGTCCTTCATCTGGACGCAATGACTGTCACTGGTAAAACCCTGGGAGAGAATCTGGAGGAGCTGAAAGCCAACGGCTTTTACGAGCGTTGCCAGAAGTGGCTGGACGAGGCCAATAAGAAATACGGTCTGAGCCTCACACGTGCGGATATTATCCGTCCCTATGACCAAGCCATTGGTGTCAATGGTTCCATTGCTGTGCTGAAAGGCAATCTTGCACCTGAAGGCGCGGTCATTAAACATACCGCCTGCCCCAGGGAGATGTTCTCTGCTGTCCTTAATGCCCGTCCTTTCGACAGCGAGGAGGAGTGCATTGACGCGGTGCTCCATCACAAGGTGAAACCCGGCGATGCGGTGTTTATCCGTTATGAGGGACCCAAAGGCTCCGGTATGCCGGAGATGTTCTATACCTCCGAGGCAATTTCTTCCGATAAAGAGCTGGGTAAAAGTATTGCCCTCATTACCGACGGACGTTTTTCCGGCGCTTCCACCGGTCCCGTCATCGGCCATTGCTCTCCTGAGGCCCAGGCAGGCGGTCCCATCGCACTGGTAGAAGAGGGAGACCTCATTCAATTGGATGTGAAGGAACGTATTCTGGCTATCGTAGGTGTGAAGGGTGAGCGTAAAACGCCGGAGGAGATGGATGCCATTCTGGCGGAACGTAAAAAGAACTGGCAGCCCAAGCCATACAAGTATCCCAGAGGCGTACTGCGGCTGTTCTCCGATCTGGCGGCTTCCCCCATGAAAGGCGCTTATCTGAAATATGATAATTAATATGTTCGCAGGGGCTTCCGCCCCTGCGGCACTGATGTGTCTACTTTCCGCGAAATCAACGTCAATGTCTCCTCCTATCCACTGGCTGGCTCAAACTCTTGTATCGCAAAAAGCCCATAAGCTTCCATAAAAGAATATCATTGCCCTTTATATACCGGATACTTCTTCTTATCCATTTCCGTGATTTTCCTTATCACTCTACATGGATTCCCGGCAGCGATGACACCGTCTGGAATATCACGATTTACCACACTTCCAGCTCCTATAATCGTATTGCTTCCTATTGTAACACCCGGAAGTACAGATACATTCGTGCCGATCCATACATTATCGCCAACCTTAATTGGCAAAGCAATCTCCAGTCCCCTGTTTCTCTGTTCGCTGTCGATCGCATGCCCGGCAGTTGAAAATACACAGCCAGGCGCGATAAATACATTATCGCCAAAGGACACCTTCGCGCCATCCAGAATTGTCACATTGTGATTCGTATAAAAATTTTCGCCAACAGAAATATTGATTCCATAATCACAATAAAATGGCGCTGTTACAGTAATATTGCCTTTGATCTGCCCCAGTATTTTATGTATCAGTTCCTGCTGTTTGACTACATCAGATGGTCTGCACATATTGAATTCATAACATAAATCTGCGCATTTTGTCCGCATCGCCAGTATTTCTGGCTCATAATTTGCATCGTACAGGTAACCGGCCTGTGCCTTTTCCCACTCTGTCATCGACTATTCCTCACCAATATTATTCTTCATCGGGTGCCTGGCCATCATGGGCAAGCCATTGACAATCAGTCAATTCCATATGGGTAAACGTTGCCTTAAAAGAAGAATCCTCCGGGCTGCATGCATAAATGCCAAACTGAATCTCCTGATCTGCCTTCCACATGTGGCAGATTCTCATCTGGGAATAATGGATGCCATCTTCAGAGCATTCGATGCAGTAATCATCCTCCCGTCTGCTGAAACGGTACCACATGGATTCGATATCTGCCGAAATGGCTGTTGTTGCCCAATCGGAATATCCCATATTGGTTGCAACACTTCCCAGATGCTGAAACTCTTCATTTTCATATTCAATGGAACCTTTCAGCCAGTTCTCACTGTCCAGATACATGACAACACCGCACTGGTCAAAACGATGTTTACTTTCAAATTCTGTCTTTACAATAAATGAGAAATATTTCTCCGATGTCTTCATCTGAAGAACCGGCGCGTTATCATTTCTGAAATGATAATAAGTTCTCTGCCACAGATCGGTGTGAGGACTGGTAATGATCTCTATCTTATCCTCACCAATCGTATAATCTTTTGGCTGCCTGGTCCATGTCCAGTTGTTTTTCGTTATTTTCATATCATTGCACCTCCTTATTTCTAAGTATCACTTTAATGTAACTGCTGCCTAATGTCAATGATGGAATCCAACCCGGCATCGTTCGAAAATTTCTCCTAAGCCCATATAGCGCACAGCATCCCTGTATCCTCTGTACCGCTCTGCTCCAACGGCCCGGTTCTGCTGTCCAACAATCACGACCGCGACTTCCATCTTTTTCAAAACGCGTTTATGTTCCTGCGTCAGCACCGTGGCAATCAGGGCTACTTATAATAGTTGATTTTTTGTTATAATATGTTAAATTATATATGAAACCGTTTTCTCTGAAGCTGTGAGATCTGTGCGCATCTGTACGGACGATTTTGTAATCTGAAAAAGAAAGGAAAACAGGATGGAAAAAGTATTTGCCAGCGATTTTGACGGAACACTCTATTTTTACCAGGCAGAAGTGAAACTTCCGCCTGAATCCGTCCATATGATCAGAAGGTATCAGGAAGCAGGAAATTTGTTCGGCCTTTGTACCGGCAGACAAATGGGGGGCCTCACTCCTTTTATCACCGGACATGTTGTACCAGATTTTTATATCACCAGCAGTGGCGCTAATATCCTGGACAGAGACCTGAATCCGATCCTAAGGTGCGGAGTCGACCGGCAGGCTGCCGATGCAATCGTACGAGAAGTCAATCCTGAGAATTATAAGATCACGCTGGACATCGAAGGCTGTATCTGCGTATTTGCCGAAATGGATTATCCGGGGGAATACAAGGTCATAACCAGTGTGGATACCGCACCGAAAGGGCTGATCCATCAGGTCAGCATTCACACGGAAGGACCGGCACAGTCCGCTGAACTTACCCGCCATATTAACCGGCTCTACGGTGAATATGTAGACGCCTTTCAAAACGTTGCAGAAGTCGATATTGCCCCAAAAGGCTGTTCCAAAGGCAAAGGTGTCGAAATTCTTCGGAATCACCTGTGCCAGTCCTTTGGAGAATGCAGGCTGTACGGGATCGGGGATTCCATGAATGACCTTCCTCTCATTGAAGCGGCCGATATTTCCTATACTTTCCCGTATGCGCCAGAGGAAGTGAGAAAAAAGGCAACAAAAGTGGTCAAAAATATATGTGAAGCATTGGAAGACAGTATGAAAGAATGAATATATGTGTAACTATTCATGGACCTTGTAATAGATGAAAAAAGTCAGCAGGGGATGTCGCAAAATGCTCTTTGTCCGTGTGTTCATCACTCATATAGAATACATTGGACAGGATTACATTTTGTGATAACCCCCGATTTTTGCCTCTCCGCCGGCTAGTCATCAAAGACCAGTGAAACCCTTACTTTCTTTTGTTCTGTCTATCTCAATCTGTGTTCTTCCCCACGCATCAAACTCCCGAAGCAACGGAACCAGCGACCTGCCACGCACAGACAGTGAATATTCCACTTTGGGTGGAATACCATCATACTGTTTTCTTACGATCAGACCGTTCGCCTCCAGCTCCTGCAGGGATTTTGTCAGCATCATATTGGTAATGCCATAT
>CAMWMT010000036.1 GCA_947175375.1 uncultured Clostridiaceae bacterium
GTTCAAAAGAAGGCGCTAATGCAACTTGTATCACATCCAGTGTCGGAATTAAAGAATAAGACTTGTCCAGAGCAATTCAGAGATATTCTACCGTATTATTTGATTAAATATAATGGAAAAAAAGAGCAATTTACTGATGGTATAGTGAAATTATCTCTTGTAGAAGATAGTGATGTTGTAATGGAGGATGAATAACTTATTATTTTGACGCAGTAGCGTTGCATCTTTGATGATGGTTGGTATTTTGTTGAAATGTCGAAAACGGAACCAAAAACATTATGGAAAATGAAAGACTCTATGTGAATGATTTCTCAGACACATAGAGTTCTTTCTTCTAAAGTTTGTCCGGTTCCGGATATTCTGTACCGAAAGTCTCTGCTGTCATGGATTTGATGACCTGCGGGACAATGGGCCTGTCATTGTAGTCTACATCCACTTCCGCGATCCGGTTCACTACATCCATGCCCTCGGTCACTTTTCCAAAAGCGGCATAGCTGCCGTCCAGATGTGGGGAATTCTTGTGCATGATGAAGAACTGACTTCCTGCACTGTTGGGATGCATGGATCTTGCCATAGACAGAACGCCTTCTGTGTGCTTCAGCTCATTTTTGAAACGGTTGTTGGAAAACTCTCCCTTGATAGAGTATCCGGGGCCGCCCATGCCGCTTCCTTCCGGGCATCCGCCCTGGATCATGAAATCTTCAATAACCCGGTGAAAGATCAAGCCGTTGTAGAACCCTTTCTGTACCAGGCTTAAAAAGTTGTTGACAGTATTGGGGGCGATCTCCGGATAGAGCTCTGCCTTGATGATACCGCCATCTTCCATTTCGATTGTTATAACAGGATTTTGTGCCATCTGTATATCTCCTTTTGATGTGAATTTCGTTACCTATTCTAACTGATAAAAAGGGATTCGTAAAGAGTGTATTACTTTATGACAAAAGATTTTTATTTATGAGCTGTGGTCAGACTATACCAGATGGAAAATGTAGTATATAATAGAATGAGAAAGGGGCGTTATAATGAGCGTGTGGGATGAATCGGATATGGACCCTGCATTTATCGAACGCGATCGATGCAGAAAAGCGGGCATTCCGGTAAAGATTGCGGAGACAAAGAGACTTCTGATCCGGGAGACCATAATGAAGGACGTACCAAAGCTCTATGAGATCTGGCAGAAGCCGGGAATGGGCAACTATATGGAGCCCATGCAGCCGACACTTGAAGAAGAACTGGAATTTATGGAGGCGTACATCCGTCATATGTATGCCTTTTATGACTTTGGTCTTTGGACCATTCTGGAGCGGGAAAGCAATGAGATCGTGGGAAGGGCAGGCTTATTTCCGTCAAAAATACTGGATGAGGGTGTGGAGCTTGGCTATATGATTGCACCGGAGTGTCAGAAGAGAGGATATGCGCTGGAATGCGGCAGTGCGATTCTCGATTATGCCTTGAACGTACTGGAACTGCCAGAAATCCATGTACTGATCGATGTCAGAAACGCGGCTTCAGTCCGGACAGCTGAAAGGCTTGGATTTGCAGAATTTGAGAACGTGCAAAAAGATCATGTGGAATACCGGCATATGATATGGAAGGGATGAGGAAGCTGTCATGTCAAAAATAAAGTGCAGATGTGGAAATATGCTGCCGGATATCACCGACAAAATCCGGTATAAAGGCTATATCATTTCAGATATGGAACAATTTGAACTGTTTGATCTTGCTGATGAAATGATCGAGTCCAAAAATCCACAGAGAGAAGCACTGGCAATGACATTTCGCAGAAACATTGGTGTGGGTGAAAGGTATATTCGGCTAAAGGAAATGTATCAGTGTCCCTTGTGTGGAAGAATAATTATTGAGACCAGTCCGGGAGAATTCTGTTTTTTTATGCCTGAAGAACATGATGAAAAAAATCTGCTCGATTACGGAGCAGAAATTGAGAAAAAGCATACATACTGACACTTCTTGTTTCGCCTTATTTTGGAAACATACAGGAAATTTCTTGATATTTTACAAAGACATGGTATAATTCTACATAGTTTTTCAGAGGCTGTTTATACAGTATAGGTAAGAGGAGAACGGGCTTATGATACGGGCAGAAAAGCTGACATATGATTATGAACGGCTGGATGAAGAAGGAAATGTCGAGTCGAAAAAGCGGGCTGTGGATCACGTGGATCTGCACATCCGTCCGGGAAAATTTATCGCGATCTTGGGACATAATGGTTCCGGGAAATCTACACTGGCAAAGCATATCAATGCCATCCTGACGCCGACAGAAGGCACTCTGTGGGTGGACGGTATGGACACGAAAGAAGAAGATAAGCTGTGGGATATCCGTCAGGATGCAGGCATGGTATTTCAGAATCCGGATAACCAGATCATTGGTACAATCGTGGAAGAGGATGTGGGATTCGGTCCGGAGAATCTGGGCGTGCCCACGGACGAGATCTGGAGACGGGTGGAGGAGAGCTTGGATGCGGTAGGCATGCTGAAATATCGCCATCATTCGCCAAATAAACTGTCGGGAGGACAGAAGCAGCGGGTAGCGATTGCCGGGGTCATGGCGATGCATCCGAGATGTATCGTACTGGACGAGCCTACTGCTATGCTTGATCCTGTCGGACGCAAAAGCGTGATCCGGACGGCGCAGAAGTTGAACCGGGAAGAAGGCATTACGATCATTCTGATCACCCATTATATGGAAGAAGTAGTGGAAGCGGATCATGTATTTGTCATGGATGAAGGCAAAGTGGTCATGCAGGGAAACCCGAAAGAGATATTCTCTCAGGTGGAAGCATTGAAGAAGCTGCGTCTGGATGTGCCTCAAGCGACACTTCTTGCTTATGAACTTCAGAAAAGAGGGCTTCCGCTTCCGGATGGAATCTTGAGTATCGAAGAACTGGTGGATGAATTATGTCAATTAAAGTCGAAAATGTAAATTATACGTATGCAGAAGGTACTGCTTATGAGATCCATGCCCTGAAAGATATCAACCTGGAGATTCCGGACGGGCAGTTTATCGGTCTGATCGGACATACCGGGTCCGGAAAGTCGACACTGGTCCAGCACCTGAACGGGCTTGTGAAAGCAACCAGCGGAAAGATATATTTTAATGGAAAAAATATCTATGGAGAGAAATACTCCATGAAAGAACTGAGAAGCCAGGTCGGACTGGTATTCCAGTATCCGGAGCATCAGCTGTTTGAGATCAATGTACTTTCTGATGTCTGCTTTGGGCCTAGGAACCTTGGATGCTCTCAGGAAGAGGCGGAGAAAAAAGCAAGAGAAGCCCTGCGTATGGTCGGAATGGGAGAGGAATATGAGAAGCGTTCCCCGTTTGAGTTGTCCGGGGGCCAGAAACGCCGCGTGGCAATCGCCGGAGTGCTTGCCATGGATCCACAGGTTCTGATCCTGGATGAACCTACTGCGGGACTGGATCCAAAAGGGAGAGACGAGATCCTCGATCAGATTGAACTGCTCCAGAAAGAACGTGGGATCACGGTTGTCCTTGTTTCTCACAGTATGGAGGATGTGGCACGTTATGTGGACCGTATCATCGTCATGAACCATGGAGAAGTTCGTTTCGATGGAGCGCCTGGGGAAGTGTTCCGCCATTACAGAGAACTGGAAGAGATCGGGCTGGCTGCTCCCCAGATGACCTATCTGATGCAGGGATTAAAGGACAGGGGCGCCGATATCGATACCGATGTGACAACCATAGAAGAAGCTGCGGATGCTGTCATGCACTGGCTGAAGAGCGAATAGGAGTGATTCCATGATTCGAGATATTACATTAGGACAATATTATCCCGCAAAATCCACGATTCATCAGCTGGATCCGAGAGTAAAGCTGGTGACCACCGTGGTCTTTATCATATCGCTCTTTATTGCAAAAGGAATTCTGGGTTATGCGATCGCTACCGTGTTTCTCGCTATGGTGATACGGATGTCTAAAGTTCCGTTCGGTTATATGACCAAAGGATTGAAAGCGATCCTCATGATCCTGATGCTCACAGTCATATTCAATCTGTTTTTGATAGACGGAGATATCGTGCTGTGGCGGTTCGGATTTCTCCGGATTACAGATAAAGGACTCAGGACGGCGGTCTTTATGGCGATTCGTCTGATCTATCTGATTCTGGGGTCTTCCATCATGACATTGACTACGACTCCGAATGATTTAACTGATGGTCTTGAGAAGCTTCTGGGACCACTTAAGAAGCTCCATGTGCCGGTTCATGAGATTGCCATGATGATGTCGATCGCGCTTCGCTTTATCCCGATTCTTCTTGAGGAGACCGATAAGATCATGAAAGCCCAGATCGCCCGTGGCGCGGACTTTGAGACCGGAAATCTGATCCAGAAGGCAAAGGCCATGGTGCCGCTTCTGGTGCCTCTGTTCATCTCTGCTTTCCGCCGTGCCAATGATCTTGCCATGGCGATGGAAGCCCGCTGCTATCACGGAGGAGATGGCAGAACGAAGATGAAGCCCCTCCATTATGAACACAGGGACAGAGTCGCTTATGTGGTCGTATGGGGATATTTTCTTGTGATGGCTGTATCAGCCTGGGCTGTTTCGTTCTATGGGATCATGATGCTTTAGGAACAGTTCCTTAGAAAGGATAGTCTTATGAAACGCGTGAAACTGGTCGTTGCCTATGACGGCACCAATTACCGGGGATGGCAGATACAGAAGAATGGTGAGACGATCGAATCCATGCTGAACCAGGCGCTTCAGGAGCTGACCGGTGAGGATATCCATGTGATGGGAGCCAGCAGGACGGATTCCGGAGTCCATGCAATGGGAAATGCAGCGGTCTTTGACACGGAAGCCCGGATGGCAGGAGAGAAATTTGTATATGCTCTGAACCAGAGACTGCCGGAAGATATCCGGGTGCAGCATTCCTGCGAAGTGCCGCTGGATTTTCACCCACGTTATCAGGAGACGGTGAAGACCTATGAGTACCGGATTCTGAACCGGGAGTTCCCGCTTCCGGCATACCGGTTAAATACGTATTTTACGTATTACACGCTGAATGTGGAACATATGCGTCGGGCTGCAGCGTATCTGATAGGAGAACATGACTTTAAAAGCTTCTGTGCCGCAGGAGCACAGGTGAAGACGACCATTCGGACCATCTATGATCTGCAGGTGGAGAAAGCCGGTGATCTGATCACGATCCGGATCACGGGAAATGGTTTCTTATATAATATGGTTCGTATCATTGCAGGAACCCTGATGAAGGTCGGCAGCGGAGAATGGGAACCGGAGTATATGGACGAGATACTGAATGCAAAGGACCGGAGAATGGCAGGGCCGACAGCACCGGCGAAGGGGCTGACTTTGATGGGGATTATCTTCCGGGGAGAGAAGACAAGTACATGAGACCGGGCAGGTATGACAGAAGAAGGAAAAACCTTGAAAAACAGCCGAAAATTGCATATTTTCCGCTTGACACACACGGCCATGTGTCATATAATATGAAACTGTGACGACACGAGAAAATGTCTGATCCAAAGCCCCGGTAAGACATTTTTAGGTATATATGATTCAGTCGATTTAATTTTAACAGGAGGTACATCTATGAACAGTTTCATGGCTAATCCAGATAAAGTGGAGAGAAAATGGTACGTAGTTGACGCTACCGGATATACATTGGGCCGTCTGGCTTCTGAAGTAGCAAAAGTGTTGAGAGGAAAGAATAAGCCTATATTCACTCCTCATATTGATACTGGTGATTATGTAGTCATCGTAAATGCAGAGAAGATCAAAGTGACCGGCAGGAAGCTGGATCAGAAGATCTACTATCATCATTCCGAGTATGTCGGCGGCATGAAAGAGACGACTCTGAGAGAGATGCTTGCAAAGAAACCGGAGAAGGTTGTTGAACTTGCGGTAAAGGGCATGCTTCCGAAAGGACCTTTGGGAAGACAGATGTTCACCAAACTTCATGTGTACGCAGGTCCGGAGCATCCTCATGCAGCTCAGAAACCGGAAGCACTGACATTTTAATGGGAGGTAGAGATCATGGCTAAGACAAAATTCTATGGAACTGGAAGAAGAAAAAAATCCATTGCCAGAGTATATCTGGTACCGGGAACCGGTAATATTACAATAAATAAAAGAACCATCGACGACTATTTTGGACTGGAGACCCTGAAGGTGATCGTTCGTCAGCCGCTGGTAGCAACTGAGAACGTTGATAAGTTCGATGTACTGGTAAATGTACATGGTGGTGGTTACACAGGACAGGCAGGCGCAGTCAGACATGGTATCGCACGTGCGCTGGTACAGGCAGATCCGGAGTACAGACCGCTCCTGAAGAAGGCAGGATTCCTGACCCGTGACCCGAGAATGAAAGAGCGTAAGAAATACGGTCTCAAAGCAGCTCGCCGCGCTCCGCAGTTCAGTAAGAGATAATCAACAAGAAAATACAGATTTCTATACAGACTCCGCAGATCTTTCTGCGGAGTTTTTTCATACCTGTCTGGTACAGCCTTTGACAACAGTTTTTGCTGTGCTTTTGTGCTGTGATATATTGCTTTTTGTCAACAGATATGCTATATTATGTTCACAGCTTTGCAGGAAGCGGGCTGCAGGTGCTGTACTGTCGAAAGGCGGTGCAGTGAAAAGGGAAACAGGTGAAAGTCCTGTACGAACTCGTCACTGTAAACAGGGAGCGGGATGCCACATATGCCACTGAGCGATTGGGAAGGCGGCATTACCGTGAGGATCTGTAAGTCAGGAGACCTGCCTGCAGAATATTCGGGAAAGATCCCGGTGTACAGAACATTAGAATTTCGAATGGATCAGTATGCCGGCCCGAGGCCACGAGTAACTGGTCGCGATGTCAGAAAAATACACAACATCATTGCGTCCTCTTACCGATGCCTCTCCGGATACGGAAGGCATTTTTGTATTTTATCCGAATGGCCTGCGACATTCGAAACATAATTTTAAAGGAGGAACAATATGAAAAGAAACACATCAGTTTTGCTGACTGCTCTTATGGCACTTATGCTTTGCCTGGGCGGATGCGGCAGCAAGGAAACCCCGTCCACAGCGGAACCGGCAGCAGAACCTGCTCCGGCAGAACCGGCCCCCGCGCCAGACGCCCCCGCCGAACCGGAAGAGGCAGAAGTATCTGAGGAAGGTTCTGACCAGGAGAAAGCAGATGAAGTCGCTGCCCTGATTGATGCGATCTATGTGCAGGTGAGAACAGACGATACGGATGCGCAGTGCGCAGCAGCGAAAGCAGCATGGGATGCGCTGACAGATGAACAGAAGGAACTCGTGGAAGGAGAGGAAGCCGATCCCGATTACTTCGGAAGAGATACCGGTGATGCCTCCAAAGATGATCCTCTCAATCAGGATGAGATCGGAGAGAATGAGCTTCTGGTCGTCAGCTTTGGTACTTCCTTTAATGACAGCCGTGTGGCTGATATCAAAGGGATCGAGGATGCCCTGATCACGGCAAATCCCACCTGGTCTGTAAGAAGAGCTTTCACTGCACAGATCATCATCAACCATGTGCAGGCAAGAGATGATGAGCATATCGACAATATGGAGCAGGCGCTGGATCGCGCGGTAGCTAATGGCGTGAAGAATCTTGTAATACAGCCGACTCATCTGATGCATGGCGCAGAATATGACGAGCTGATGGAAGCAGTTGAGACATATCAGGATCAGTTTGAATCCGTAAAGGTTGCAGAGCCGCTGCTGGGTGAAGTGGGTTCAGACGCTACGGTCATCAATGCAGATAAGAAGATCGTTGCAGAGGCAGTTACGGCGGCAGCTGTGGAAGAGGCTGGTTATGATAGCCTGGATGCAGCGAAGGAAGACGGCGTTGCGTTCGTGTTCCTGGGACATGGAACTTCCCATACGGCAAAGGTCTCCTACAGCCAGATGCAGACCCAGATGGGTGATCTTGGCTATGACAACGTGTTTATCGGAACCGTTGAGGGCGAGCCGGAGGAGACGGAGTGCGAAGCAGTCATCAATGCAGTGGCAGAGGCTGGTTACAGTAAAGTGATCCTTCGCCCGCTGATGGTAGTGGCAGGCGATCATGCGAACAATGACATGGCCGGTGACGATGAGGATTCCTGGAAGAGCATGTTTATGGCGTCCGGCAAGTTTGACAGTGTAGAAGCGCAGATCGCAGGACTTGGCCAGATTCCATCTGTTCAGGATCTGTATGTTGCCCATACTGCGGCAGTCATGGAATAAAGAAAGACAGTGTCCCAAAAGTTTGCAGGGATGCTGAAAAGCAATATATAAGGAACAGAACATATGAAAAGAAAGATCATCATGTTAGTCAGCATGGCTGCCATGACTGCTGTGCTGCTGACCGGCTGTACCTCTTCGGACAGTCAGCAGACGGCAGAGAGTCAGGAAGCAGCTGAGACACAGGAGGCCACAGAAGCCCAGGATGAAACGGAAGCTTTGGAACCGGAGACCGTCACTGAGGCGGAAGGAGATTCCGACGCTTCCGAAGAATCGGAGGGAAAAACAGCTGCGCCGGCGGTAACTTTGGAGGATGGCATCTATACGGCAGAATTTGATACAGACAGCGGCATGTTTCACGTAAGTGAAGCCTGCGATGGAAAAGGGACTCTGACCGTGGAGAATGGGGAGATGGTGATCCACGTTTCCCTGGCATCTAAAAACATTGTGAATCTTTTTCCCGGGCTCGCAGAGGATGCCTGCGAGGACGGAGCAGAGCTACTGGAGCCGACCACCGATTCGGTTACCTACAGCGACGGTATAACGGAAGAAGTCTATGGGTTTGATATTCCGGTTCCGGTACTGGAGGAAGAATTTAACCTGGCGCTGATCGGAACAAAGGGAAAATGGTACGATCATAAAGTCAGTGTCTCGAATCCGGAAAGGGTAGAATAAAGTTTACATAACTTTCATCTAACGGAGGATTATCAGGCGGAATGCATGGAAAGCCTGACTTTATATGATGAACATTCGGAGGCTGCTGCGGAAGCTGAGAGTTTTATCCTGCGGCAGCCTCTAATTAATATGTATGACTGGAGAGAGCACTATGAAAAATGGAAAACGGTTTTGGAGGCTCAGGATATTGGCTGCAACGGTTCTTCTGAGCGGATGTCTTGTATTTTCCGGATTGTTCGTCCATGGGGCTGAAGGGACAGACGGTCCGGAGTCGGCGCTGATTGATATGGAGGATGGGGAATATGCCATAGAGGTAGAGCTGACCGGCGGAACAGGAAAGACAACTGTGACCTCTCCGGCAGGCCTGACAGTTCTGGATGGACACGCTTATGCCCGGATCGAATGGAGCAGTTCTCACTATGACTATATGGTCGTGGATGGACAAAAATATCTTCCCATTTCTGAGGAAGGTTATTCTACCTTTGAGATTCCCATTACCGTCTTCAATGAACCCATGGAGGTCATTGCGGATACGACAGCCATGAGTATGCCCCATGAGATCACCTATCAGCTGACTTTTCATCTGGAGGGCGTCATGTCCAAAAATGAGACGCCGCAGGCGGCAGCCCAGAAGGTCGTCTATATGGTGTTCGTGATCATTTTGGTGTGTATGATTGTCTCATATGCAAATAAGAGAAAGAGAATGCGAAAAAGATGAGAAAAAAACTGATAGCACTCGGCCTGATTCTTCTGTTGGTACTTTCCCTGACAGCCTGCGGTGCCGCACAGCAGAGCCGGAATCCGGAAGACAATAAGAATATTAGCGCGGAGCTTACCTGGGAGAGCAGTATGGAGCTTGTCTATGCCACGGAGTTTCAGGTGGACAAGTATGAGGGCGGCTACACACTTTTGACGATTGTGCAAGATGGTCGTTATCTGGTGGTTCCGGAAGGAAAGAATCCGCCGGCAGATTTAAGCAGTGATATCGTGGTCCTTCAGCAGCCCATCGAACATATTTATCTGGTGGCATCTGCAGTCATGGATATGTTCGTGTCTCTAGATGCTCTGGACCGGATTGGATTTTCCGCTTTAAAAGAGGAATCCTGGTACATAGATGAGGCCAGGGAGGCCATGGAGCAGGGTGAGATCCTCCATGCAGGCAGCTATGCAGCACCGGATTACGAACAGATCGTGTCAAGGGGATGCGGACTGGCGGTGGAGAATACGATGATCTATCATACGCCGGAAGTAAAAGAGCAGCTGGAGAAGCTGAAGATTCCCGTGCTGGTGGACTATTCCAGTTATGAGAGCAATCCCCTGGGACGGACGGAATGGGTCCGGCTGTACGGCGTGCTGACAGGGAAAGAAGCGGAAGCAGAGGCGGCTTTTCAGTCAGAGATCGAGGCTTTCGAAGCGGTGGACCAGGGAGAGAAGACAGGAAGCACCGTAGCTTTCTTCTATATCACTGCCAACGGGGAGGTCAATGTGCGCCGTTCCTCGGATTATCTGCCGAAGATGATCGAGATGGCAGGGGGTAGCTATGTGTTTGACCATTTAGGGGAAGAAGAGGATACGGCTTCTTCCAACGTGACCATGCAGATGGAGGAATTTTACGCGGCTGCCAAAGATGCGGATTATATCATCTATAACAGTACAACGACAGAAGAACTGTCCTCTATAGAAGATCTGCTTGGAAAAAGCAGTCTTCTGGAAAAATTTCAGGCGGTGCAGGAAGGAAAGGTATATTGTACGACAAAAAACCTGTATCAGTCCTCCATGGAACTTGGAACCATCATTTCCGATATGCATAAGATGCTTACAGGCGGGGAGGGCATGACTTATCTGTACCAGTTGGAGTAGCCGATGAAAAACAAACGATATGTACTGTCATTTATCATACTGGGCTTTTTGGTGATCTTTTTTCTGGCATTGAATCTGTGTGCCGGAAGTGTATCAATTCCTCTGAGAGAGGTGCTGCGTATTCTTGGGAATCGGGAAGCGGACGTGACATTTACGGATATCATTATGGAGATACGTTTTCCCCGGGCTCTGGCAGCAGCTGTTCTCGGGGGAGCGCTCGCGCTGTCCGGGTATCTCTTACAGACATTTTTCCACAATCCCATTGCAGGCCCTTTTATTCTGGGCATTTCCTCTGGAGCGAAGCTGATCGTGGCTCTGGTCATGGTATTTTCCCTGGGACGGGCCATTCATATCAGCTCCATGGTGATGATTGCAGCCGCTTTTGTGGGTGCCATGATCTCTATGGGCTTTGTTCTTCTGATGTCCCGCATGATGGACCGGATGTCCATGCTGATCGTGAGCGGCGTGATGATCGGATATATCTGTTCCGCAGTGACGGATTTTATTGTGACCTTTGCGGATGATTCCAATATCGTGAATCTGCATAACTGGTCGAAGGGAAGCTTTTCCGGGATCAGCTGGGAAAATGTTGTGCTCATGTCGGCAGTGACCTTTCTGGCTTCGGCTCTGGTGTTCTTCATGTCCAAACCCATCAGCGCCTATCAGATGGGAGAAGCCTATGCCAGAAATATGGGCGTCAATATTCAGGTGTTCCGTTCGCTGCTTGTGATTCTGTCCAGCGTGTTGTCGGCATGTGTGACTGCGTTTGCCGGACCGGTTTCGTTTGTGGGGATTGCCGTCCCGCATCTGGTAAAGAGCCTGTTCCGGACGACGAAGCCGATCCTGATGATTCCCGGCTGTTTCCTGGGAGGAGCGGTCTTCTGCCTGTTGTGTGACCTTCTGGCAAGAATCCTGTTCGCGCCTACCGAACTGAGCATCAGCACGGTGACGGCAGTCTTTGGAGCTCCCATTGTGATCTTTATCATGGTTCATCGAAAGAAAGAGAAGGCGGAGTAAAGCGTATGGAAGAGTTTTATTTTTATACGGAAGGTCTGACCGTAGGCTATCAGGGGGTTCCGCTTATCAAAAATATTGAGATCCGTCTGAAAAGGGGAGAGATCCTCACGCTGATCGGTCCAAATGGTGCAGGAAAGACGACGATCTTAAAGAGCATCATCCGTCAGCTTGCGCCTTTGGGAGGAACGGTATATCTGGATGGGAGAGAGATGCAGAAG
Organism: uncultured Clostridiaceae bacterium; assembly: GCA_947175375.1. Taxonomy (GTDB): domain Bacteria; phylum Bacillota; class Clostridia; order Lachnospirales; family Lachnospiraceae; genus Hominiventricola. The sequence goes on from CAMWMT010000036.1 coordinate 12,001, forward strand.
CTTTCCGGAAAGGAACTGTCGAAAAAGCTTTCGGTAGTCCTGACTGAGCGGGTGCGGCCGGAGTTGATGACCTGCGAGGATGTGGTGGCGACGGGGCGTTATCCCTATAC